>JAFGOK010000753.1 GCA_016926535.1 Micromonosporaceae bacterium
CGGCAACATCCTGCCGGGGGAGCGGATCTCAGTGACCATGACCCTCGCTGGCGTCCTCGCCGTGGAGGATGGCGAGGCGACCTTCCGTTTCCCGCTGGTCGTCGCGCCGCGGTACATCCCCGGCCGGGCGCTGGAGGGTGCGCCGGTCGGCAGCGGCCTGGCCATGGATACCGACGCCGTGCCCGACGCCTCGCGGATCACGCCCCCCGTGCTGCTGCCAGGTCTGCCGAATCCGGTGCGGTTGAGTATCGACGTCGGCATCGATCCGGCTGGCCTGCCCCTCGGTACGGTCCGGTCAAGCCTGCACGCGGTCACGACCAGCAACGGGCGGGTGAGGATCAGACCGGGGGAGCGGGTCAACCGGGACTTCGTGCTCCGGCTGGCGTTCGGGGCGCCGGAGGCAGCTGCCGGCTTGGTCGTCGTCCCGGATGCGACGGAAGCGGCTGCGCTGGCGGTGTACGGGGAGGGGACGTTCCAGCTGACGGTCATGCCACCAGAGTCTGATCGGGGACCCCGCCCTCGCGATGTCGTGCTGCTGCTCGACAGGTCGGGCAGCATGGAGGGCTGGAAGATGGTCGCGGCACGCCGGGCGGCTGCCAGGATCGTCGATACGCTGACCGACGCCGACCGCTTTGCCGTGCTGGCCTTTGACACGACGGTTGAGCAGCCCGCCGGTCTGCCAGAAGGGCTCGTCGCCGCGACCGACCGGTACCGGTACCGCGCGGTCGAGCATCTGGCGCGGACGGATGCTCGCGGTGGGACGGTCCTTCTTGAGCCGCTGCGCCGGGCTGCGGCACTGCTCTCTGCCGGGCCAGCAGGTCGCGACGAGCGCAGCCGCGATCGGGTGATCGTGCTGGTGACCGACGGCCAGGTGGGCAATGAGGATCAGATCCTCGCGGAGGCTGGCCGGTCCGGCGGTCTCCGGATTCACACGGTCGGGATCGACCAGGCCGTCAACGCCGGATTCCTGGGCCGGCTGGCCGCCCTCGGCGGCGGGCGCTGCGAGCTGGTGGAGAGCGAGTACCGGCTCGACACCGCCATGGACCGCATCCACCGGAGGATCGGCTCGCCCCTGGTCACCGGGGTCAGGGTGGTCGCGAACGGTACGGCTGTCGTTCCGGGAACCCGGACGCCCGACCGGTTGCCCGATGTGTTCCCTGGCGTTCCGTACGTCGTGCGGGGTCGCTACACCGGGGCGGAACCGATCGAGATGACGGTCGCGGGCAGTACCCCGGACGGCAGGGAATGGTCCGTGACCGCTTCCGCCATGATCCGGAGCAACCAGGCACTCGCCGCGATCTGGGCCAGATCGCTCCTGCGAGACATGGAGGATGCCTATGTCGCTCTGGGCAGGTACGGCGAGGATGCCAGGAAGTCAGATCTGGAGCGGCGGATCGTCGACCTCTCGCTCCGGTTCGGCGTGCTGTGCCGGTTCACCGCGTATGTGGCCATCGAGCAGCAGGTGGTGACGGACGGGGAGCAACCGAGGCAGATCATCCAGCCTGTCGAGCCTGCTGCCGGGTGGGACATGCTCGGCGCCGGCCTGCCGCCCAGCCCGATGCAGATGGCTCCGATGGCCATGATGGTCTCCAGAGCCTCCGCGCCGGGTGCAGCGTCACCGGGTGCGGCGTCCCGGGGACACGCCGGGCCCGCGGACCTGCGGACCCTGGCGGCCACTGAGGCCAACCGGCTGCGGCTGGCCCAGGGAGAGCCGTGGTACCTGCGACGCGACATCCTCGCCGATCTCGGGACTCGGCTGGCAGCCATCGCCAGGGGCGATGGCCCGGGGCACGCCGCCCTGCGGCAGCTGGCGGATCTGCTCTCCATGGACCGGCTGGATGTCGAGGGGCTGGGGGAGGCAGCCATCGACCGGCTGTGGCTGGAGGCGCTGCGGGTGCTCGACGAGTTGTCGGCGGAGCCGGGCGGGCATCGGGGGTCAGGCAGAGGCCCGAGCCGGCGACCCTTCTGGAAGCGGTAGGGCGGGTCTCATGGATCTCACCAGAGCGGGCCGAGGCCCGGTGGCCGCCCGGCGGTTGCAGCGACTGGCCCGGGTGGTCACTGAGCTCTGCGCCCCGGCGGTGGTGGTCGGTCTCCTGCTGGTCGTGATGGGGTGGTACACGGCGAGCCACCCCCTGGCCGGTCTGGCTCATGGAGCGATCGCCGCGGTCTTCGAAAGCGTCCTGCCCTTCGCGTACATCGTGCGGGGAGTCCGCAGCGGGGAACTGTCCGACCACCACGTCGGGGTGCGGTCGCAGCGGGCGCGCCCGCTGCTCATCGGTCTGGGGTCCGCAACGATCGGGCTGGGGGTGCTCGTTGCGCTCGGCGCGGCCAGGCCACTGGTCGCGGCGGTGGTCGCGGGCGGGGCGGGGCTGGTCGTCTCCGTGGTCGTCTCCCACTGGTGGAAGATGTCGATCCACGCTGCCGTCGCCTCCGGCGCTGCCATGATCGCCGCTTTGGTCGTCGGCGTGCCGTGGGTGGTGCTCGGGTTGCTGCCGCTGGTCGCCCTGGTGGGATGGTCGAG
>JAFGOK010000176.1 GCA_016926535.1 Micromonosporaceae bacterium
GCCGAGGTCAAGCACGTCTACCAGGCAATCACCGTGAGGCCGGGCGCCGACCCGGCCGGCGGCCAGGTCACCATCACCAACGAGTACCTGTTCACCAACGTCAACGCGTTCGACGGTGCGTGGACGCTGGTCGCCGACGGGGTGGTGGTGCAGCGCGGCACGCTCACCGCGGCCCAGCTGGACATCCCGCCGCGCTCGAGCGCGACCGTGCGGCTGCCGGTGGTGCGCCCGACGGATCCGGCGCCGGGCGCGGAGTACTTCCTGCGGCTGTCGTTCACGCTGCGGTCGGCCACCGGGTGGGCTCCTGCCGGGTTTGAGGTGGCAGGGCAGCAGTTGTCCATCGATGTCGCCAGCCCGCCGGTGGTGGCGGTGCCGGTGGCGAGCCTGCCGGCGCTGGCCGTGGTGCAGACCGGGGACGGCGTCACGGTCACCGGGCAGGACTTCGCGGTCACCATCGCCAGGGCCACCGGCACCATCAGCTCGTTTGCGGCGATGGGCATGTCGCTGGTGCGCTCCGGGCCGGTGCCCAACTTCTGGCGGGCGCCGACCGACAACGACCGGGGCAACGGCCAGCCCACGCGCAACGCCACCTGGCGGCGGGCCGGGGCCGACCGCACGGTGACCGGGGTGGTCGTCGATCAGCGCTCCGACCGCGAGGTGCGCATCGCGGTGCGGGGCACGCTGCCCACCAGCACGGTGTCGTCGTACACCACGACAT
The DNA here is from genome assembly GCA_016926535.1 of Micromonosporaceae bacterium. Lineage (GTDB taxonomy): Bacteria > Actinomycetota > Actinomycetes > Mycobacteriales > Micromonosporaceae > JABDRL01. The sequence goes on from JAFGOK010000176.1 coordinate 719, forward strand.
TCACCGTGTACGGCAACGGCGAGATCCGGGTGGACAACACGCTGCACCCCGGGTCGGCGAGCCTGCCCTACATTCCTGAGGTCGGGACGATGCTGCTGCTGCCCGGCGAGCTGGAGCAGCTGCACTACTACGGTCGCGGCCCGCAGGAGAACCACTGGGATCGCCACAGCGGCTGCGACATCGGCCGGTACGCCTCGACGGTCACCGGCCAGTGGACCGGCTACATCCGCCCCCAGGAGAACGGCAACAAGACCGACGTCAGGTGGGTGGCCCTGGTCGACGCGCACGGCCGCGGGCTGCTGGCCTACGGCGACCCGCCGCTGGAGGTCAACGCCTCGCACCACACCCCGGAGGACCTGTCGGCCGGTGCCCGCCACGACTACCAGCTCACCCGCCGCCAGGAGGTGGTGCTGCGGCTCAACCACCGGCAGATGGGCGTCGGCGGCAACGACAGCTGGGGCGCGCAGCCCCTGGACACCTACAAGCTGTTCGCCGACCGCGACTACTCCTACACCTACCGGCTGCGCCCACTGCCGGACGTCAACCAGGCCATGGCGCTGTCCCGCCAGCCGGTGGGCGAGGGCGGTGGCGGCACTGGCGGCCCGGTGCAGCCCGGGGTGTACTACCAGCTGGTGGCCCAGCACAGCGGGAAACTCGCCGACATCAGCGGTGTGTCCACGGCGCCGGGTGCCGCGCTGGTCCAGTGGTCGGCCACCGGCGGGCTCAACCAGCAGTTCGACTTCCTGGCCTCGGCCGGCGGGTTCCACCGGATCCGGGCGCGGCACAGCGGCCTGGTGCTGCAGGTGGCCAGCGTCGACAGCGGCGCGGCCATCACCCAGCAGCCCGACACCGGGGCCACCAGCCAGCAGTGGCAGGTGGTCGACCAGGGCGGCGGCGTGATCAACCTGATCAACCGCGCGAGCGGCCTGGCCATGGACGTGTGGGGCCAGTCGAGCGCCGACGGCGCCACTATCTCGCAGTGGACCAGCACCGGCAGCGCCAACCAGCGGTTCCAGCTGCGACCGGCCTGATCCCCAGAACCCGAGACCAGACGATGTGGAGGGGCGGACAATGTCGTCACCAGCAACACCGGACGCGGCCCGTCCGGCCCGCCTGTGCATCACTGCCACGCGACACGCGCTCGGGGTGCTGTCGCTGGCGGTGGTCGCCGCCAGCTGCCTGGCCGCAGGGCCGGCCACCGGAGTGCCGCCGCGCCTGGCCGCGGTCACCGCCGCGACCGGCGTGAAGCTCGGCAACCGGGCCACCGGCAAGTTCATCGACGGCATGGGCCGCACCACCGACGGCGCCGCCGCCGGCCAGTACGCCGGCTCCACCAGCGGCAACCAGCAGTGGACCCTCGAACCGGCCGGCGACTACCTGCGGATCAGGAACCAGGCCACCGGGCTCTACCTGGACGGCGCCGGACGCACCACCGACGGTGCCGACCTGGCCCAGTACGCCGCCAGCGACAGTCAGAACCAGCAGTGGTCGATCGCCGGGACGTCAACGCCGGGGAGCGGCACGGTGGTGGTGGACGGCACCACCATCCGGGCCGGCAACGTCAACGGCCTCACGTTCAAGGGTTTCGGGCTGCTGAGCGCCAACAGCACCAGCGAGCTGCTGATGGACTACAAGGCGCAGCACCCGGCCGAGTACGTGCGGTTGCTGCAGGTCCTGTTCGGCGGCGAGCGCCCCGTCATCACCAATGTGAAGATCGAGATGGGGAACGACCGCAACAACTCCACGGGGCCGGACCCGGCGACCATGCGGTGGGAGACCGAGACGCCCAACGTCAAGCGGGTCCAGGGCTTCCAGCTCGCCGCCGACGCCAAGAAGGTCAACCCCGACCTCAGGGTGAGCCTGCTGCGCTGGAACTCGCCAGCCTGGGTCACCAGCAACGACAAGGTCTACGCCTGGTACAAGAAGACCATCCTCGCGGCGTACCGGACCTACGGGTTCATGGTCGACTACGTCAACCCGGGGCTCAACGAGCGCGGGGCCGACCTGGCCTGGACCAAGCGGTACGCGGGCCTGGTCACGTCCGACGGCGCCGACTTCGCCGACGCGACCGAGCGTGCCCTGTACAGCCGGATCGGGGTGGTGATCTCCGACGAGGTGGCTGTCGGGTCGTTCGGCGGTGACATGGTCAGCGACGTGAGCCTGCGGGAGGCGGTGTCGGTGGCCGCCTACCACTACAGCCCCGACGACGACGGCGCCGGCAACTTCAAGCGCCTGGCGCAGGACTTCGACAAGGAGGTATGGAACAGCGAGGCGCAGGCGACCTTCGGCAACTCGGCCTTCCGCCCCAACAACACCATGCGGGACCCCAGCGTCGCTGGGACCGGCATCGGCGGCAGGAACAGCGCGCTGGAGATGGGCAACACGATCATCAAAGGCTTCGTCAACTCGCGGCGCACCAACTTTATCTACCAGCCGGCGGTCGGCGCCTTCTACGAGGGCGGGCAGTACTCCTACAAGGAGCTGGTGAGCGCCCGCGATCCCTGGTCGGGCTGGCTGCACTACGACGTCGGCATCGACGTCCTGCGGCACTTCAGCTGGTTCGCCAGGACCGGGTGGGAGAATGCCGGCAACACGGCGGGCATCTGGCGCGCGGTGCCCGAGGCCAGCTACACCGGGGCGACCGGGACGAATCCGGTGGTCGGGCGCAACGGCGCCCCCAGCTACCTGACGCTGGCGGCCCCCGACCGGAGCGACTTCTCCACGGTCTTCATGAACGACAGCGAGTACCCGCAGACGTACCGGCTGCGGACGGTGAACATGGCCTTCGCAGGCGCGCCGGCCCTGGAGATGTGGCAGACCCGGGCCGCGGAGCCAGGCCGGGCCTTCAACGCCAACTATCTGCGGTACCTCGGCGACCTCACCGCCGACGCCGGCGGCGAGTACACGGTGGCGGTGCCCCCGAACTCGGTGGTCACCGTGACGACCCTGGCCAACCACACGAACCCCGCGTACCAGGCACCCCTGCCGGTCGAGGGCGAGCGCACGGTCCTGGACACCGACGCCTCTGGCGCGGCGCGGGACACCGGCGACGGGGTGCTCTACGCCGATGATTTCGACTACACCGGCAGGACGGTCCCGGTGCTCGGCAGCGGCGGCGCGATCGTGGGCACCGAGGACTTCGTGACCTCCCGCGGCGGCCCGGGCAGCGCCACCGCCCGGTACACCAGCGACCGCAACGGCGCGTTCGAGGCGTACCGGCCGGGCGGGTCGGGCAACGGCGTGCTGCGCCAGCAGCTCGACAGCCCGAGCCTCGGGCTGGGCGGGGCGTGGAACGGTGGCGACCCGGTGACGCGGATCGGCGACAGCCGGTGGCTCAACTACCGGGCGAGCGTCGACGTGTCGTTCGAGAACGCCAGCACCCAGGGCGGCGCCAACTACGCCAGGATCGGCGTGCGCCAGCAGCACGGCGACGTCGGCGCACCGTACTCGCTGCGGTTCACCTTCGACGGCGGCTGGCAGCTGCTGGCTGGCAGTAACACCGTGGCCAGCGGCAACGTGGTCAGCGGCGCCGGGGGTGTGCGGATCGCCGGGTTCGACACCGCCGCCAGCGCGTGGCACCGCCTCGCCGTCACGGCGGCAGGCGCCACGGTGACCGCTGCGCTGGACGGCACGACGCTGGCCAGCTACACCGACCCGGCCCCCAAGCTCTCCGGCCGGATCGAGCTCGGCAGCGGCTACTACTTCACGCGCTTTGACAACCTGCGGGTGGAGACCGTCGACGGCCAGCCGGCCTACTACACCGGGTTCCTGGACAACCTGGAGATGACCGACCTGGCCACGCCGCCGAACACCAGGCTGGTGTACGGCGGGGCGTGGGCCCACGAGAGCGGCAAGAGCATGTACAACGTGCAGCGGACCCTGTCCACCAGCCAGGGTGCGGGCGCGACGCTCCGGTACACCTTCACCGGGACCGGGCTGGACATCCTCGGGCCGAACAACGGGTCCGCCGTGCTGGAGGTGACGGTGGACGGCACCGTCGTCAGCGCGTCGCGGGCCACCGTCGCCTCACCCGAGTTCTACCAGACCTTCGCCCTGCGCGACCTCCCAGCCGGTGGGCACACCGTGCAGGTCACGGTGCGCAGCGGCACCCTCGTCGTGGACGCCGTTGGGATCGTCGGGGCCGGCGCCGGGTAGGCGCCAGATCTCCCTCATCCGCGCCGACGCGCACTGCCCATGCAGATCCGTTCGACAGTGGACACCCTCCCGTCTGGCCATAGAGACACCATGAATGGAGGCATCATGAAACGATGCGCCCTCGTCCTCAGCGTCCTGCTGGTGAGTGTCACCGGGCTGGTGGCGCCGACGGCGGCCCATGCCAGCACCAGGGCATCGGGCAGCCAGTCGAGCAGCCGGCTGAGCGGCTCCAGCTCCCGGCAGAAGGTGAATTTCAACCGGGGCTGGAGATTCGTCCGCTCGGACGTGACGGGAGCCCAGAGTGCCGACTTCGACGACTCGACCTGGGTCCCGGTGGCGTTGCCCCACGACTTCGACGCCCCCTACGACGTGGGCGGCGCCAACGGCGGCCGGTCCTTCTACGTGGGGGTGGGGTGGTACCGCAAGGACTTCACAGTCCCGGCGTCCTGGAGTGGTCAGCGCGTCGAGCTGGAGTTCGAAGGCGCGTTCTCGGTGACCGACGTCTGGGTCAACGGGACCACGATCGGCACACATCGCGGCGGCTTCACCGGGTTCGTCTTCGACATCACCAGCGCGATCCGGGCCGGTGACAACGAGATCTCGGTGCGGGTGGACAACAGCTGGCACGCGGACCTCGCCCCACGGACCGGTGACCACCAGTTCAGCGGCGGCATCTACCGCGACGTCTACCTCAACGTCACCGACACCGTGCACGTCACCTGGTGCGGCACGTTCGTCAGCGCGCCGGCGCTGACCAACCCGGTCTGGGACACCAGCAACGCCGCGTACCACCGCAACATCGACCTGTCGCAGTACCCGAGCGACGCTGACCTGCGCGCCAACATCGCCGCCCGCCGGTCCAACGTGCGCGTGCAGACCGAGGTGCGCAACGACGGTTCATCGACCGTCGACGTCTACGCCCGCCAGGAGGTGCGCCGGAAGGGTGTGGCCACCGTGGTGGCGACCTTCGACTCGCCGGTCCGGACGCTCGGCCCGGCGAGCACGACGACGCTCGATGCGCTGAGTGGCTCGCTTGCGAACACCGCCGCCATGCTGCAGGGGCTGGATCTGTGGGCGCCCAACAACCCGGCGCTGTACACCGTGACCACCTCGGTGGTGGTCGGCGGCGCGGTCGTCGACGCCTACGACACCACGTTCGGCTTCCGCAGTGCGCAGTGGAAGGTCGACGGCTTCTACCTCAACGGTGTCCGGACACTGCTGATCGGGGCGGACGTCCACCAGGACCATGGCGGCTGGAGTAACGCCGTCACCAACGCGGGATTCGAGCGCGACGTGCGCCTGGTCCGCGAGGCCGGGATGAACTTCATCCGCGGGTCGCACTATCCCCACGATCCGGCCTTCGCGGACGCCACGGACTCCCTCGGCGTGATGTTCTGGTCGGAGAACGTCTTCTGGGCCACCGCGACCGTCGGCCAGGAGCCGACCCCGAGCGGCAGTCCCAACGACTACAAGGCCGACGGCTACCCGCAGAAGGCCGCCGACCAGCCGGGCTTCGAGCAGAGCACCATGGACGCGCTCCGCGACATGATCCGGGTCAACCGCAACCACCCGTCGATCATCAACTGGTCCATGGGTAACGAGGTGTTCTTCACCTCCTCAGCCACGTTCGGGAAGGCCAAAGCCCTGGTGAGCAAGCTCCGTGACTACGCGCACCAGCTCGATCCGACGCGCAAGGCCGGGATGGGCGGGGTGCAGCTCAGTGGACTCGACCAGTTGTCGGTGTCCGACATCGCCGGCTACAACGGCGACGGGAAGATCCAGAACACCTGGATGCCGAACATGGTCACCGAGTACAGCTCGTACACCTCCGACCGGCCAGGCATCTACGACCCGACGTACGCCGACGTCAAGGACCCGTCCGACGGAACACGCTTCAAGCTCACGACCGGCAGCGCCGGGCTGGCCATCTGGGCGGGCTTCGACCACGGCACGATCATGGACCCCGGCTACGCCCGCATGGGCATCATCGACTACTACCGGCTGCCGAAGAACCAGTGGTACTGGTACCGGGCCAACAAGGCGAAGTGGTCGGGCACCACCAGTCTCGCCGACCCCACCCCAGTGCAGCGCGAGCAGTCCACCAGCGGGACCGCCACCGCCATGACGTTGCAGGCCGGACCGAACTCCTCCACGACGATCACCGACGACGGCAGTACCGACGCCCAGCTCGTGGTGACGATGCGCAACGCCTCCGGCGCCTGGGTCAACGACACCCGCAGCGTCACGCTGACCGTCACCAGCGGCCCAGGCATTCTGCCTGGCGGCAAGTCCTACGCCTTCACCCCCGGTACCCAGACGTTCGACGGGAAGGCGGCCATCGAGTTCCGCTCCTACTACCCAGGTACAACGACCATCACGGCGAAGTCGGCGGGCCTGCCCGACGCCACCATCACCATCACGACCACCGACACCGTCGGCGCCGGCAGCGAGTCCGAACCTGCGGACTTCGGCAACTCGGCCCTCTGGCAGCCGCCCGCCGGCCCCGCCTCGCAACTCGTCGGCGGCCAATCCGGCCGGTGCGTGGAGGTGCCGAACTCCAGCACCACCAACGGCACCCAGGTGCAGCTGTGGGACTGCAACGGCGGCAGCAACCAGCGCTGGACCGTCACCTCCGACAAGCAGTTGCAGATATTCGGCAACAAGTGTCTGGACGCCAACGGCGCAGGCACCAGCAACGGCACCACGGTGATTATCTGGGACTGCAACGGCCAGGCCAACCAGCAGTGGACCGTCAACGCCAATGGCACCGTCACCGGTGTGCAGTCAGGGCTTTGCCTGGATGCCAACGGTGCGGGCACGGTCAATGGCACGGAGATCATTCTGTGGTCGTGCAACGGCGGTGCGAACCAGCAGTGGAGCCTGCGGAGCTGACCCGGAGGCACGGGCACGGTCGCTTGGTCCGACGTCGTGGCAGCAGTCCATCGTCGCCTCATCGATCAAGGCATCGAGCTCGGACCGGCTCATGGAGCGCATCCGGGGAATCGTTGCGGCCGACACGGACCGCCAGGGCCGGGGGCGAGTCGGATTCGACTCGCCCCCGGCCCTGCGCCGCGTCACCAGCGGGATCGCCGCCGCCCCGGTCCTGCGGTCCGGTGATTTCGTTGTGGTGTGGGGTCGCTACCGCGCGGTCGCTGCGGAGGCCGACTGGAACTGCGAGAAGAACTTCCACGTCGCCTGCGGGAGCCAGGTCTTACCGTTGTCCGGGGGGACGGGGGTGTGGCCGCCGTCGAAGGCGTACCACTCGACAGGATGCCCGGTAGAGCAGCCCGAGTAGGCGAAGCTGGTGTGCGTGCCGCTGCCAGCATTCGGTTCGGGCGGACTCGCCGCGGTGCAGCCGTTGTTCTTCACGAACCGGTCGCGCATCGTCCGTGCCATCGAGATGGAGAGCACCGTGTCGCTGACGCCGTGTGACTGGAGGTACGCGATGGCTCCGGTCCCGCCGCTGCAGCCGCTGATGATACCGCCGTCGTAGATGGCGACCGCGCGGAACACCGTGGGCCGGGCGCAGGCCAGCGCGTAGCTCATACCCCCGCCGTAGCTGAAGCCCAGGGAGAAGAGCTGGGTCGTGTCGACGCAGAGGCCAGCTTCGACTGTCTTGATCATTTCGTCGAAGAAGGTGACGTCCTGACCGCCGGTGTTGGCCCAGCCAGTACCCATCGCTTCACTCAGGCCTTGGGGGGCGACGAAGATGGCACTGTTGTTGGCCAGCTTCAGGAGCCCGTAGTAGGGGTCGATCATGCCGCCGTTGGCGACATCGGTCGCGTTGCCTCCCAGCCAGTGCACTCCGAAGATCAGCCGATAGGCGTGGTTTTTGTCGTAGTTGTCGGGAACCTTGATGATGTAGGTGCGGTTCTTGCCGTTGACCTGCATCGAGTACGTGCCGCTCTTGATGGTCGCGGTCTTGCCGCACCCGGCGCTCGCCGCCGCCGGGACGACTTCCGAGCCGGGTGCGGCACTCTGCGTCGCGGCCTGCGATGGCATCGCGGTCGTAACGATCATCACGACGCTGGCCGCAGCCGTCGCGGTACCCGCCAAGGCCTGCGCCATCCGCCGGTGGCCATGCGGGCTCCGACTCGAATCGTCCCCGTGGGGCCGTGGGCTGCTGCTGTGTGCCGGCTGCCGCATATGGCTCCGGCTTGCTGATCCGATCATTGTTCCTCCTTCGAAGCGTGCGGGGACGGTGCGAACACGTCCCTCTCCACGCGGAGTAGTGTCAGGCGACGATGCCGAAGAATGTGATGGCAACCAGCGCCATACCGCTCTGCGGTAGCGCGTGCCCGGCGCCCTGAATGCTGTAGGCCTCGACCGCGACCTTGCCCGACGTATCGGCGTACTGGCGGCGGTTCCACCCGGAGCGTGGTGTGTCGGACTTCGTCGGCGTTTGGCTCAGCCCGAACACGTTCGTCCACTGCTCGATATCCTCTTGCAGCAGCGAGTACGGCACGAGCGTGTCGGCGGTGCCGTGCCAGAGCTGGATGGGCGGGCGGGTTCCCGTGAAGCCGGGGTATGCCTGCCTGACCGCGTCGCCCCATGCCTGCGGGGTCCGGTCCATCTTGCCGCCGGTGCACTGGCTGCTGCCCGGCGGGTAGTCGGCCGCGTTGGCGAAGCAGTTGAACGGAACACCCATGAACGCGGCGCCGGCCTTGAAGACGTCGGGGTAGAGCGCGAGCATCTCATCGGTCATCATGCCTCCGGATGAGCTGCCGGTTGCGAAGACCCGGGTGAGGTCGCCACCGTACTGCTTCTGCGCGTAGGTCACCATCGAGACGATCGACACGGGGTCGCTGCCGCCTCCCCGTTTCTTGGCAGCGGCCGACCAGGTGTCGAAGCAGTTGCCGAACCCGGCGGACTGGGTGGCAGTCGGGTAGATGACGATGTACCCGTACGTGTCTGCCAGCGAGGCGAACTCGCTGCCGGAGTAGAAGCCGGGGCCACTTCCGCCGCAGCCGTGCATGGCAACGACGATGGCCGGATTGGCGGGGCGGTTGGATGGCACGTAGATGTGCATCTTCATGTTGCCCGGGTTGTCGCCGAAGCTGGTCACCTGGATCAGGGACGCGGCATAGGCCGCTGGCGCGAAGGCGACGAGGCCTGTTGTGAGGATTAGGGCGCTGGTGAGGGCAGCCAGCGCCGTTCTGGTTCGCGTCATGCTTTCTCTCCACTGAAGATGGTCATATCAACGGGTCTGCGATGCCGGTGCGGCGGCTGGAACGGCGACTCGGAACGTCGTGCCCTGGAACCGTTTGGTCCTAACGCGTGGTCAGACGGTATTCATGTCCGTCAGTATTCCGACAGGACGTAAGACTGTCAATTGAAGTTCATCGATCTCGTGGGGTTGGTGATCCCCGTATGACATGCGCCGATGCCCTGGAAGGGCAGGGGTCGGTGTCGTGCACACCCGTGCGGCACGCATTCGTTGAAACCGTTGCCGGAGGGTACGGAGGTCTGCGCGGTGGCGAACGGCCCGTTGGCTGCCGCGACGCTGACGGTGGTCGGGGCCGGACCCTGCCCCTTCC
>JAFGOK010000754.1 GCA_016926535.1 Micromonosporaceae bacterium
CCGGACGAGCTCGGCATCCCCCGCGTCGCCGCCCAGCAGGTAGTCGCGCAGCGACTGGCTGATGAAGACATCGAACGGCTCGCCGGGGCGCGCCACCCAGGCCCGTGCCCGCTCCAGCAGCTCGTCCGGTTTGACGGCGATCCGGTACTGCCCCGGTCTCGGAGGGGAGGGCGGCCCGCTCGGGTTTCGGGGATCCGTCGGCAGGACCCCGGGCCGGAAGGTGGCCAGCCGCTGGACGATCGAGCTGTCCACCAGCTGGCCCGCGCTCTCCCAGCGTCCCCGGATGATGCCCTCGACGATGGCGTTCAGGGCGTCGCGCGGCGGCCGGCCGGGCTGGGTCGCCGCGAGGTTGGCGTCAAACACCGCCGGGAAATCCTGCGCGGAGGTCAGCAGCAATTCGTTGTGCGCCTCGAAGAACCGGCGCGGAATCTCGGTCGAGCCGTCCGGCCAGGCCGCGTAGTCGTCGGTCCGCAGCCGGGCCAGGCCGGTGTCGACCGGGTACGCCTTGCGGGCCGCGACGAGGATCTCCAGCGCCGCGTCGCAGGCCCGCATCAGCGGCCGGAGGAGGTCGTTGCGGGTGGCCTGGAGGAGATCCGCGGCCAGCCCGGCGCAGCGCGCTCGGATCGCGGCAAGAGTACTGCCGGTGAAGCCCTCCCGCAGAAGCTGCACCGAGGCGTGAGTGCTGTCAATCAGGCCCTTGATCCCGTCGAGCTTCCGCATCGTCGGATCCGGCAGCACGTGCGCCTCCACCGCCAGCCCGGCCGGGCCGCGGAGCGTGTGCACCCAGCCGTCGACGGCGTCGCCGGCTCTGGCCAGGAGATCCTGGCCTGCGGCGAGGCCGGAGTCGACGATGGCCTGGGTCAGTTCGACTTCCAGCCGCTCCATCAGCCCGCAGTACCAGTCGAAGGCCCACCGGTACGCGAGGGCCTCCACCCGCTCCGCCATCCGCGACGAGTCCTGGGCCACCTGCCGCACCAGCACCGGAAGCCACTGGCGGAACTCGGTCGGCTGGGTCAGGTGGAGCCTGCGGCCGATCATCTCCTCCACCACCCTGGCCGCCGCCGGTTCCAGCGCGGCGTCGCTCAGCAGCGCGACGAACCAGTCCCGCACGGCGTCGACCCTGACCGGGACGCCGACCCGCTGGCTGAAGGAGCGCCATTTCACGTCGTTGAGGGCGCGGAGCTGGTCGGTCGCCGGCCGGCTGTCCCCCGGCTGGAGGTGACCGTCGACCAGCCGGTCCACGGCGGCTCTGGCCAGGCGCTGCGCTGCGTACTCCGCGTACCGCTCCCGGCCCAGCCCGATCGAGGCGAAGCCGAACGAGCCCCACAGCAGGGCGTTGACGTCCAGCCCCCAGCCGACGGTCTCCTGGTCGGTGGACACCGCCGTCGGGTTGACGAGGTCGAAGCCGATGAACTCCGCCGTCGCCTGCCCGGAGAGCATCAGGGCCGCCAGGCCCCGCCCCAGGCCCCGGTAGACGCCGGCCGCGGAGCCGTCTCCGAACGGCGCGCCGCTGGCCCCCACCCTCGCCCCGATCGGGATGACCCGGCCGAACGGCACGGTGTCCCCGTCCGGGACCGGGAGCCCGATGGCCCGGAGCACGGCCGCGTCCCCCGCCGCTGCCGCCCCGGACTGGGCGGCGAGCAGCTCCCCCAGCATCGCCAGGGCGTTGCCGTCCACTCCCCCTCTGGCATGCCGGGGCAGCGAGCCGAACACCTCCGGGGTGAACAGGAATAGCGCGGTCGCCCTGGGGTCATAGCCGTCGACAAGGGTCAGCAGGCGGCAGACGTCCAGCACCATCGACGCCCCGGCCCCGCCGGCCATCGAGGAAACGACCAGGACGACGGGTGCGCTGTGCACCTGCTCGCTGGTCATCGGGGAGAACCGGTCGGCGACCTCGGAGAGCTCCCCGGTGACCCCGTGCCCGTGCAGGATCGTGAACGCGGCGCTGAGCTCCTCGTAGATGCTCTGCGCCTTGGCGATGGTCAGCATCCGCCCGATGGCCCGCTGCTGGCCGGCGCCATCCGTGATCGGGATGCCGACCGCCGCCGGGTTGGGCCGCCATGCCACCAGCTGACGCAGCTCCCCCGCGGTACGCAGCCGGGACTCCACCCCCTGCGCGATGCCGGGATAGTTGGCTCCGGGGTGGGCTAGGCCGAGGTAGCGCCCGCCCTGGGCCGGGACGGTCGGGGGCATGCCGGGGCCGACGCCGTCCGGAGCGATCGGCACATCGAGGTGGACGAACTGCCAGCCCTTCGGGAGCGCGTGCACCCCCCGCATCCCCAGGTCGGCCCGCAACTGGTCCATGAGGAACTGAAGGGTCGCCCCGCCGGATCCCCCGCATCCCACGAGCAGAAACCGTCTCACCGATCCTGCCCTCCCCTCCAGGTTCCGGCCCGCTGGGCGATCACGACGTGCCCCACCAATCGGATCCCGGATCGGCGGGTCGCTGCCCGCCGCCGGGTGGCTGGGAGGGGTGCTGATGCTGGTGCTGATGCTGATGCTGGTGCTGCTGTGGTTTCGTGCCGAACCGCCCCGGTCCGATCATGGTGGGAAGCCGGCTCCGGATCCGCTCGGACATCCGGGTGTATGCCCCGGCATCCGCGTCCGCCCCCATGAGTAGCACGACGTCAACGTCCTCCCCGCCCGCGGCAACGGCCACCCAGTTGTTGTGCACGGCCAGGGGCAGCCGGTCGCCCAGTACCGAGCGCCCGGGGGCGGTCGCGACGACGTACCCGGGCTCCGAGGGCGAGCACCCCATCCGGGTGCGCAGTTTGACCTCCCCGGGCAGCGACAGCTCTCGCACCCCGCGCGAGGCGACGGGCAGGTACTCCACATCGTCCTGGCAGACCGAGAAGGGTCGGCCGTCCCGGGTGACGGCCCGCTCGCTGACCCTGGCCCGGACCGCGCCAGCCAGCAGCGGCGCCCCGGGAATCCTCGCGGTCAGCCACTTGGCGGCATACAGCAGCAGCAGGGGCCCGCCCAGCCCCACGACCAGGGCCAGTACCAGAATGGACGTCCGCACTGCCGGCGCCGCAGGCTTCGCGACGGCGGCGATGAACGGGATGCTCACGGCGATGGTCCCGGTTTCCCCTGCGGAGTCCTCGGCCGGGACGAGGTGGGCGGTCACGGTCCCCGCGACCGTCCCGGTCCCCGGGTCGCCCAGGGTCAGCCGCATCCGCAGCCGGGCGGTCTGCCCGGCCGCCACGGTCTGGCAGGTCTCCGCGCTCGACGCCGACGGGCTGACGACCGCGACCGGGTCGACGCCGTCCGGTTGCGCGGTCACCGTCGCCCCGTCCACCCAGACGCAACCGGGGCCGGTCACGGTCAGCGCTCCGTCGAACGGGCCGGCCCCCTCGTGCCGGCCGAAGTCCAGCCGGTTGGAGACTGTGGGGTAGTTCAGCGGCGGGAGCACCTCCACCGGCAGGTCGACGATCCGATCGGCCAGCTGGGTCCCGGCGACCGCCGGTGCCCCGCCCACCGCCGGGGCATCCGCGGTCCGCACCGTGAGGGTCAGCCGCAGGACGGCGGCCCCGACCGGGGCTCCTGCCAGGTCGAGCGGCAACGCCTCGCCGAGTCCTGCGTTGGTCGCCGGGCTGGTGGCCGCGGTGTACGTCCCGGCGCCGATCAGCTGGGCGGCGACGGTGACCGTCCCCGGCAGGTCCGCTGGCTCGACGGCCGTCCCCATCCGCTCGCCGCGGATGCCGAACCGCAGCGACGGTCGGGCGCCGGTGCGCAACTGGAGCCCGTCCAGGCCCTCCACGGCCGGTACGAGGTCACCGGCGAGGCGGATTTGCATCCGCCCGGTCGCGGTGCCGGCCGGCGGGGTCGGATCGACGAAGGCCACCGACCACGCCCCGGTCCACCCCGCCGGATCAGCGTCCCGGGGGGTGAGCGTCAGGTCGAGCGTCCGGTCCGACAGCCACCGGGCGGTGAGCTCCGCCGGGCCGACCGCTGCCGGAATCCCGGAGGTGCCGCCCACCACAGCGACGGTGCCGTCCGGGGCCCGCACCGCGACCCCGATCCCGGCGACGCTCGCCCCGGCCAGGATATGAACCGAGCGGACCGAGCGGTCAAGGGCGAAGGAGCGAAGGTGCGCCTCGCACATCGTCAGGTCGCAGATTCCCGTGTCGTACACCTCAGGCGGCTGCCCGGGATCCCCGATCGCGTCGAAGGCGAACAGCAGATCCTCCAGATCGGCTGCGAGGCCGAACCCCCCGGGCGCGAGGGTGGACGCCCGCCCGCAGGTCGTGCCGGCCCCGTCGCTGCCGGTCGCCACCGCGCGAAGGAAGGCGAAGTCCGGGGTACCCGGCGGGCCGAGCCCCTCAGCCAGGATGATCACACCGGCGGCGCGCAGCTGATCCGCGATCCCGCCGTCCCGGCAGATGGCGCCGCGGCCAGCGGCGATCGCCTGATCGACCCCAGCGCGGTCGGTAAGGGTGATGCCGGGCGCGTACGGCTTGGTCGTGCCGTACCGCCGGCGCGACTCCGCCGTCGTTCTGGGTTCGAGGTCGAACTGGCCGTCGGTGAACCACACCAGAGCACGGCACGGCTGCCCCTCGCCGGGATCACGCTGCTGGAACGTCCGCTGGGCCCCGGTGGTCGCGGCGACGTAGTCGGTGTCCGGGGCGACGTTGCGGTTGCGGAAGCCGTCGATCGCCTGCCTGATCCCGGGCAGGGTGTCCGCGGTCAGGCCGGTCCATCCGACGACCTCCTGGTAGCCGACGTCGAACCCGCTGACGGCGACCCCGAGGGTGATACCGGCGGCTGGCATGGTCGCGGCGAGCTGGTCGAGCAGGTGCGATGCAGCGGTCGCCCGCATTCCGGCCGGATCGGTTGTGCGCAGGCTGCCGGACTGATCGATCAGCAGCAGCAGCTCGCCCGACCGGCGGGCCGCCAGGCAGGCTCCGAACTGGCGCACCGCTGCCGGGTCCGAAGCCGGCGCCGCTCGCGCCTCCGCCGCTGGCCAGCAGAGGACCGTTGGCCAGCACAGGGTGGCAGCGGCCGCGAGCAGGAGGGTGAGCGGGATCGACCTCATTGGCGGCTGGCCCAGTCGGCGAAGCGCCACGCGTTCAGCGCGACCGCGCAGAAGGCCCCGACGACGCAGGCGGTACGCAGCCGGAAGACCGCCGGGCGCACGGTGTACCAGCAGCTGGCGCGCTCCCGCGAGTCGGCCAGAGTGAAGGCCGCCAGCAACCCGACACCGAGAAACCCGCCGAGCAGCCAGCCAGCGGCCCACACCACCGGTCCGGCACCACCCGGAACTCCCAGCGCCAGCGCGACGACGATGCAGCCCGCGGCGCCGATAAGCCAGCGCAGCGATTCGCGCGATCGGAGGGTGTCGCGGTGCGTGCTGCCATCCACCGATCCCCCCTTGCCTCAGCCTCCTTTCACCACTTTAGTGTTTTTTGCCCGCCTGTCGGGCAAAACCGACGCACTGTGGTGTCCCGAACGCCGAACCCGGCACCCGGGACACCACACGCGCTGCTAGCAGCTCTTGAGCGCCAGAGCGATCGTCATCCCCCGAGTGATCGACACCTTGTTCACGGTGCTGGCCGAGGTCACGCCGTCACCGTTGAGCACGATCCTGGTGTTGACGTTGAGATTCCGCTCAACGCCGCAGGGGGCGAAGGACTGGGACTCCGCCGGGATCGTGCCATTCAGGTCGAGGTCGCCGTCCACCGGTCCGGTGATGGTGTTGTCGACAGCGCTGGTTTCGCTGACGCCCTGCACGTACACGGTCTGCTTGATCTGAGCCGTCGCTCCCCTGGCGAGGGTCGCAACGGCGTGGGTCCGGAGGGCGGTGGCCGCGTAGGTCACGTCACTTGGCAGCGTCACCTTCAGGCTGAGCTGGCAGTTGGCCTGGACGATTCCGGTGCCAGTCGCACTGGCCAGCACGGACTGCATCTCCGGGAAGGTCAGCTGGATACCGTCGCTGTAGCTGGCGCTCACTCCGGGGATGCCCGACGGGCATCCCGATCCCAGGGCCGTCACCAGCTCGATCTGCGGTTGTGCCTGCGTCACGGCCTCGGAGTCCTCGGCCGCCTGCGCCACAACGGTTGCCCCGATCACAACGCTGCCCGCGAGGAACATCGCGGCGCCTATACCGATCACGCTCTTGCGCATGAGCTCTCATGCCCTTCCGTTGCTGTTGTTCAGGACCATCCGGCGAAGGCCGGCACACTGTCATTATCGACATCTCTCGATTCTCGATGTCCGACCAACAACGTAGGGTCAATACGCGCTCCAGGCAACCCGCTCCCCACCTTTCACGCGCCTTTCACATCACAGCATGAACTTGCGGCCATACCGAGGTCAGCCAGCCCGAATGAGGACTGCAAATTGCATCCACCCAGGCCAGTAATGAGAACGACATAATTGTAGGTCACCGTTATGATATGTTTAATTCGCTATTAGCATTATCAATGCCCCGGTTTGCTTGGGATGCTCCTGGGGCACGGCTGGACGAGGACGATACCGCGTCGACGCGGTGGGCCAGGTCAATGATCACCGCCAGGACGACGGCGCCGACCCCTGCGATCCCCACCGCACTCCCCAGGTAGGCCGACCACCCAGGAGCCCGGGTGAGCAGCACCAGGGGATCCTCGACGACCTGGGCCGCCCGGTGCAGGGCGATCACGGCGACTCCCAGCAACCCCAGGCCGGTCAGGGCAAGGATGATGGGAACACGACTGCGGCGAGGGCAGGAACCACCATCGGAGCCGACCGCCGCCAGCATGATCCCGGCGGCCGATGCCCAGGCCGCGACGACGAGCAGCGAGGCGACCGCGTCACTCGGCCGGTGCCATCCGACCACCACCGTCGCCACCGCGGCAGCAGCGGCATACCCGCATCCCACCGCTCCGCCGACGCCCCGGAGTCGGGCCGGCGTCACGAACACCAGCCCGGCGGCGACCGCGGCGGCGGCGGTCGCATGCCCGCTCGGCAGGCTGTTGAAATCTCGCCAGGCGAGAAGACCCGTGGACAGTCCGTCCGGGACGGTATCGGTGCGACCGAGCCACATCTTGAGGGCCTGGGTGGTCACGTTCGCCCCGCCGATCAGCGCGGCGATCACCCCGGCGAACCACACTCCGCGACGGATCACGGCGATCCCGCAGAGGACGGCCGTCGCTGCCAGCATTGACTCGATACTGGTCACGACCAGCACGCCGTCGGCGACCAGCCGGATCCGGCCGCTCCCGGCGTCGGCTTCGAGATAGGCCATCGCATCCAGGCACTGGCCAATCGTCGTGTGCAGGAAGAACCACCCGACCGCGACGGCCGAGCCGGCACTGGCAGCCAGCGTCAGGCCCATCCGGCCCAGCGGCCGGGTGACACCACGACCCCGAATGATCAAAGATCACACCAACCCTGGTCAGCCTCTGGCGACAGCGAGCACGGTACGGCAGATGATTGCAAGATCCCCGGCGAAGCTCCGGGTCTGCACGTAGTCGACATACCGGATCGCCTTCCAGGGCAGCAGCGAGTCCACGTAGTACTGGTGTGGATCCGTCGCCGCGGCGAGTTCTTCTGCCTCGTTGCGCAGCTCGATGGAGACGGGATCGGTGATCCCCGGCCGCACCGAGAGAATGGTCTGCCGCATGGAGGCCGGCCACAGCTCGGCGTACCGCGGGACCTCCGGCCTGGGCCCCACCAGGCTCATGTCGCCGGCAAGGACGTCCAGCAACTGGGGCAGCTCGTCGAACTTGCTCTTGCGCAGCACCCGGCCCACCCGGGTGACCCGGCTGTCTCCAGCGGCACTGACCAGCGCACCATCGTGGACGACCATCATCGATCGAAACTTGTGAATGTGAAAGACCTGGCCCTTCAGCCCGACCCGCTCCTGCCGGAACAGCACCGGCCCCGGACTGTCCAGGCGGATCGCAACCGCGATGACCAGGAGGAGAGGCCAGACCGCCCCGAGCGCCAGGGCTGAGACCGCCACATCGAGCAGGCGCTTGGCTCTGGCGCCGCCGCCGGGGGTGACGGTCCGCTCGGGGATCGGCGTCTCGACGGCGGGCTGATCACAGGTCAGGGTCATGAGAGCACCGCCCGTACCGCAGTGATCACCTTTTCTACCTGGGGATCGGTCAGGCCGGAGAAGATCGGCAGGCTGACCACCCGGGCGAACTCCGCCGAAGCGACCGGGAATCCGCCGTCG
>JAFGOK010000755.1 GCA_016926535.1 Micromonosporaceae bacterium
GTTAATCTGGACAAACAGCCCAATGAGGTATGGCGATGGCTGACGAAAGGGCCATCCGACCTGATCGCTCCGGCGGTTGCGACGCTCCCCGACACGGTGAAACTCAAGGGCAACGTCGTGACCGAGCACAACGACGACGGGACGGTCCTGGTCATCGACCTGAACTCCGAGGCCGCCGGGCAGCAGTTGCAGCCGGTGGTCAACCAGTTCCGATGGTCGATGGGTCCCAACGGGCTGCCGGTGGAACTGCGGATCGAGGGCGTCCGGAAGGAGGTCGAGGGGCAGTCGGACCAGTACCTGCGGTTCAACCCCGCCGTCTGGCCGGAGGGCCAGATGGAGCCGGAGAAGCTCTTCATCGTCGGCGGCCGGATCCAGCCGGCGAAGACGACAGCGGGGCCGCCCTTCCAGATCCTGGCCGGCGAGGAGAACCAGGATGTCATTACCGCCGCCCTGGCCAGGCAGTCGACCCAGCAGCGGCTGGCCTTCGTCCGGGACGACGGGGATGGCCGCCAGCGGCTGTGGCTCGGGCAACTGGTCGGCCAGTCCACGGCCCGCGCCCCGACCTACCTGCGGACCGACATCGTGGGGACCTCGCTCAGCCGGCCGGTCTGGCTGACTGGGGACATCCCCCGGGTGCTGCTGTCCGTTGACGGGAAGCTGGTCTGCGTCACCGCGGACGGGCAGCGGTCATCGGTCGTCTCGGAGCCGGGGGTCCCGACAACGGTAACCGCCATCGCGGCAGCCCCGGACGGCCGGCGGCTCGCGATCGTTGGCGGGGGCGAGGCCGGGATCGTGCCGCTGCGGGTCGACGGCGACACCCTCAGCCTGCGGGGCTTCTTCCCCCTGGTGACTGGGCTGGCCGAAGACAAGGTCATCGGTTGGAGCAGGCAGGACACCGTCCTGGTCGGCGGCACCGGGGCGGAGGGCTCTCCCCTGGTCGAGGTCTCGGTTGACGGCACCTGGCGCGAGCCGACCGAGCGTTCCGGCCTCGACGGTTTGGTCGTCACCAGCCTCGTCGTCTATCCGGACGACCCCTCCCAGAACGGCGAGCGGGTGCTGGCGATGTTCGAGGCGGGCCAGCGGGCGTACAACGTCTTCGGCCAGCAGGTCGAGCAACTCCTCGTCGACAGCGGGCAGCAGGCCAGCCCCTCCGGTGAGGCAGAGTCACCCGACGGGGCAGACCCGGAGGCGGTGCCCCGCGCCCCGCTGTTCTACGAGTCCATCTGAGCCAGGTGAGGGGTGTGCCGTGCTGCCCTGTCTGCGGGCGCTTGCGGATCTCGTCCTCCCGGTGCACTGTGCCGGATGCGGGACGGGAGGCGAGGGCATGCTGTGCGCGTCCTGCCGTCGCGCCCTGAGTGCTGCGCGGCCCCGCCCAGCCGAGCCGGTGCCCAGGCCTGCGGGGATGCCCCAGACTGCGGCGCTCGGACCGTACTCCGGAACGCTGCGCTCGGTGCTGCTCGAGTACAAGGAGCGGGGGCGCCATCCGATCGCTGGCCTGCTCGGGGAGCGGCTGGCCGAGGCGGTCGTCAGCGCGCTCGGACCGGGCGTGGTCGCTGGGGTACTGGTCATTCCGGTGCCGGCGAGAGCGGAGGCGGCCCGCCGCAGGCACGGGGACCACATGGGGCGTCTCGCGCGATGTGCTGCCGCTGCCCTGCGGCAGCGGGGTATCGCGTGCCGGGTCGCGATGCCGCTGCGCGCGCTGCCCAGGCGTGATTCGGCGGGAATGACCGAGATGGAGCGGCGGGTGGCCGCGCGGGACTCCTTCAGCGTGTTTCCCGGCGCTGCTCGGGCGGTGAACCGGGCTGCGGCGGGTGGGGCGGTCGCGATCCTGGTTGACGACATCGTCACCACCGGGTCGACGCTGGCAGCGGCGGCGGCGACGCTGCGTCGGGCCGGGGTCCCCATCGCGGGAGCAGCGGTGCTCGCGGTAACCCGGCGTTGGCGTTCGTCGCGCACAGTAATTGTTTGAGGTCGATGGTTCGACACTTCCTCGTGCAGGCCCGCAGGGTCTTCCCAGCATCCATGCCGCCGATGTAGCCCGAGTGGTGAGGATGACTACCCGGCTGGGGCTGTTCTGGCGAACAGGGCGTGACTGGGGGCCACCGTCAGGCTAGCGTCATAGGGATGAGGGCCCCGGTCGGACGCGGGAGGAAACGGCTCGCCTGGCGAGGACTGGTCCTCGGAGGGGAGGAGTCTGCCGGTGCGGCAAGCCGGCCTTGCAGTCCCACCACCCAAGTCAACGCCCGTGTGGGGGAGGTCAAGAGTGGACATTGTCGTCAAAGGCCGCAACGTCGAGGTTCCCGATCACTATCGGGTTCATGTCTCTGAGAAGCTTGCGAAACTTGAGCGGTATGACCAGAAGCTGATCAGGGCTGACGTTGAGCTCGCGCATGAACGCAACCCTCGTCAATCCGACTACTGCCAGCGCGTAGAGATCACGTGCGTATCGAGGGGCCCCGTCATTCGCGCGGAGGCTCGGGCAGCGGACTTCTACAGTGCGCTCGATGTCGCGCTCGACAAGATCGACAATCGGCTGCGCCGTGCAGCCGACCGGCGCCGGGTCCATCGAGGGCGCCGCGCTCCGGTCTCCGTCGCGGCAGCCATGGCATCCCTGCCCTTTGAGCGGCAGCAGGGTGGCAGCGCCGGGGAGGAGCCCGGCCAGGCCGTCACGGTAGGTTCGACAACCGCCCTGTTGGAGCAGGATGACGACCTAGCGGACGAGTTGGACAACCAGCCGTGGCACATCGTGCGGATGAAGGAGCACCCGGGCGATCCGATGACCGTTGACGATGCACTCTTCCATATGGAATTGCTCGGTCACGACTTTTACCTGTTCAACGACAAAGAGTCCGGCCAGCCAAGCGTCGTGTACCGGCGCAGGGCCTATGACTACGGTGTGATCAGCCTGGCGAAGTAAGAGGACTTCGCCAAACCCCTCCTCGTGTCGTTCCACCCGCCAGCGGACGGACCGTTGTCGGCGTGGATGTCCAATCGCACATGCGTCATGCGGCGAGCAACGCGGCGACCCAAGCGTCGCGTCGCTCGCCGCGCTGTGCACACCCTCCTCGCTGGATCCCCTCCTCGACGAAACCGGCCTTCTGCGCGACCCTGCGCGACGCCGCGTTGCCGAGGTGGGCCCGCCACTCGATTCTGGCCAGGCCGAGGGTCTCGAAACCCCAGGTGCAGATCGCCTGGACGGCCGCGGTGGCGTACCCCCTGCCCCGGGCCGCCGGGGCGACGAGGAAGCCGATTGATCCGATCAGCGGGTCCTCGGGATTGAGGTGCAGGTCGATCCGGCCGGCGTACTCTCCGGACGGTCCGGCGACGGCGAAGACGGCACCCTCCCCCCGGGCCCACCGGGCAGGAGCGAAGGTCCGGACAACCGCTTGGGCGTCGGCGACCGTGAAGGGAACCCGGAGGTTGGTCCATCGGATGGACTCCGGATCGGCACATGCGGTGACCATCGGTTCGACGTCAGCGGCCACGAGCGGACGCAGGATCGGCGCCCCGGCCGGGCCGGGCGCGTCACCCGGGCCCCCCGTGACGATGCGGGGTTGGTGACCGCCGAAGAGCTTCGCCCGGCGGGTCCCGGTGCCGCCAGGAGCGACCCAGGCCGGCGGGGTGCGTGCGATCTCGCCAGGGCGCAGGGTGCCACGCCAGCCGTCGCTGAGGTGGCCGTCCCGATGAGGGATGAGATCTCGTGCGGGGCCGTCGAACGCGAACCCGACCCGCTCCGCCACCAGCCGGGAGGCATGATTGCCGACTTCCGCTCGCCACACCAGCAGGCGCAGATGCAGCACGTCCAGAGCCCACCGGGCGACGGCGCGGGTGGCACGTTCGGCGACACGCCGGGATCTGGCCCACGGGGCGACCCAGGTGCCGAGTTCCGCGACCCCGGTCGCCTGGTCGATCCTGGTCAGGCCGTGCGAGCCGAGCAGCATTCCGTCCTGGTGGTCAAAGACCCCGAACAGGGCTGAAACGCCGGTCTGCCAGCCCTGCGGGGTGAGCCTCTCAATCAGCACCTGCGCGTGCTCGGCTCGGTACGGGACTGGGATGTTCGTCCACCGCTGGATCAGGGAATCCTGGCAGGCCTCCAGGACGGCTGGGACATCCTCCGGCTGCCATGCGCGCAGTAGCAGTCCATCCGCGGTGAGTTCGACCGGCTCCATACCTGGATCCTGCCGTACAAGAAAGGATCTTGATTGGCGACGCCGGCTCACCGCAGTAGCACGCCTTGGTTACCTGCGGCCTAGTATTAGGAGTCGCAGGCCGTTGAGGGAGCGCTGACCAGTGTCGATTTTTGAAAAGATCCTACGCGCCGGCGAAGGCCGGATGCTTCGGCGTCTGAAGACCATCGCCGATGTCGTGAATGCGATCGAGGACAAATACACCGACCTGACCGATGCCGAGTTGCGCGAACTGACCGATCAGTACCGTGAGCGGCTCGCCGATGGGGAGACCCTCGACGATTTGCTGCCGGAGGCCTTCGCCACCGTTCGGGAGGCCGCCCAGCGGGTGCTTGGCCAGCGGCACTACGACGTTCAGGTCATGGGAGGCGCCGCGCTGCATTTCGGCAATATCGCCGAGATGAAGACCGGTGAGGGCAAGACGCTGGTCGCGACCCTGCCGTGCTACCTCAACGCGCTGGCCGGCAAGGGCGTCCACGTCGTGACGGTCAACGACTACCTCGCCCAGCGCGACGCTGACTGGATGGGGCGTATCCACCGCTTCCTCGGCCTCAGCGTCGGGGTGCTGCGACCCAACCGCCCGTCTGCGGAGCACAAGGCGGCCTACGACTGCGACATCACGTACGGCACCAACAACGAGTTCGGCTTCGACTACCTGCGCGACAACATGGCCTCTTCCGCCGAGGAACTGGTGCAGCGGGGCCACTTCTTCTCCGTGGTCGACGAGGTCGACTCCATTCTGATCGATGAGGCGAGGACCCCGCTGATCATTTCTGGTCCGGCGGAGCACTCTGCCCGGTGGTACCAGGAATTCGCCCGCATCCTCGCCCGGATGGAGCGGGGCAAGGACGGCGGCGGCGACTACGAGGTCGACGAGAGCAAGCGGACCGTCGCGATCACGGAGCGCGGGGTCGCCAAGGTGGAGGACCGGCTCGGCATCGAAAACCTCTACGAGTCGGTCAACACCCCGCTGGTCGGCTACCTCAACAACGCCATCAAGGCGAAAGAGCTCTACAAGCGCGACCGCGACTACATCGTCAGCGACGGTGAGGTCCTGATCGTTGACGAGTTCACGGGTCGGATCCTGCACGGTCGGCGGTACAACGAGGGGATGCACCAGGCCATCGAGGCCAAAGAGGGAGTCGCGATCAAGCAGGAGAACCAGACCCTCGCGACGATCACGCTCCAGAACTACTTCCGGCTGTACGGCAGGCTGTCCGGCATGACCGGAACGGCCCAGACCGAGGCCGCCGAGTTCAACAAGGTCTACAACGTCGGGGTCGTGACCATCCCGACCCACAAGGACATGATCCGGGCAGACCAGCCGGATGTCATCTACAAGACGGAGAAGGCGAAGTACAGCGCGGTCGTCGAGGACATCGTCGAGCGGCACGCCGAGGGGCAGCCGGTGCTCGTCGGCACGGTCAGTGTCGAGAAGTCCGAGTTGCTGTCCCAGCTGCTGACCCGCCGCGGGATCAAACACTCCGTCCTCAACGCCAAGTTCCACGCCAAGGAGGCCGAGGTCGTTGCCCAGGCCGGGCGTAAGGGTGCGGTGACCGTCGCGACCAACATGGCCGGTCGAGGAACGGACATCCTCCTCGGCGGCAACCCGGAGTACCTCGCCGCCGCAGAGATGCGCCAGCGCGGCATCGATCCGGACGAGGCCCCCGAGGAGTTCGAGCGCGAGCACAAGGAGGCTGTTGACCGCTGGGAGAAGTTCTGCGCGGACGAGCACAACGAGGTCATCGACGCTGGTGGGCTCTACGTGCTCGGGACGGAGCGGCACGAGTCCCGCCGGATCGACAACCAGCTGCGCGGCCGGTCCGGGCGTCAGGGCGACCCGGGCGAGTCCCGCTTCTACCTGTCCCTCCAGGACGAGCTGATGCGGCGCTTCCGCGCTGGCGCCGTCGAGGCGGTCATGGAGCGCTTCAACATTCCCGACGACGTGCCAATCGAATCCAAGATGGTGACGCGCCAGATCAAGAGCGCGCAGACGCAGATCGAGGCCCAGAACGCCGAGATCCGGAAGAACGTCCTCAAGTACGACGAGGTCATGAACCGCCAGCGCAAGGTGATCTACGCGGAGCGCAAGCGGGTCCTCGACGGCGAGGACATGAGCGACCAGCTGCGTCACATGATCGAGGATGTGGTCTCCGCCTACGTCAACGGCGCGACCGCCGAGGGCGTCGGTGCCGAGGACTGGGACGTCGATCAGCTGTTCACCACCCTCAAGCGGCTCTACCCAATGGGGGTCACTCTCGACGACATCGCCGAGGAGGTCGGCGGCAGCGGGGCAATCGACGCAGAGGTGCTGAAGACCCAGCTGGTCGAGGACGCGCTGGCAGCATACGACCAGCGAGAGGAAGAACTCGGCCCTGAGGTGATGCGCAAGCTGGAGCGGATGGTCCTGCTGTCGGTCATCGACCGGAAGTGGCGCGAGCACCTCTACGAGATGGACTACCTCCAGGAGGGGGTCGGCCTGCGGGCCTACGCCCAGCGTGACCCGCTGGTGGAGTACCAGCGTGAGGGCTACGACCTGTTCCAGCAGATGTTCGAGGGCATTAAGGAAGAGACGGTCGGTTTCGTGTTCAACCTCGAGGTCACGGTCGAGGAGCCTGCCCCGGCCCAGCCCGTGGCATCAGAGGACAGTACTGCCGTGCCGTTGCCGGTCTCCGAGAGCGAGGTCGAGATTCGGGCCAAGGGGCTGGGAGGTTCCCGTCGACCACGGGCCCTCCAGTACTCTGCACCGGTCATCGACGGTGCCGCTGGAGCTGGCGGGGTCCAGGTCGAGCAGGCTTCGGCGTTGGGGCTGGGCTCAGCGGATCAGGAACAGACCGGCAAGGGAGGCAAGGGATCTGGCAAGGGGTCTGGCAAGGGCGGCAAGCAGAAGGCGGCAGCGGGCCGCGAGGGCGTCTCAGGCGGGAGTCCCCGGCCGGGCGCATCCGCTCCGGTGCAGACGGGCCGCCCGGTCGCTCCCGGCCAGGCTGTTGGCAGCGGGCCAGCGCGGAACGCCCCATGCCCCTGCGGCTCTGGGAAGAAGTACAAGCGCTGCCACGGCGCCCCCGACGCGATGTGACGACGAGGGCCAACCCGGTCAGCCACTGTGACGCGCGCGAGCCTGGTGCAGGCCTGCGGAAGTCTGGCCTGGGTCGGTCTGGCCTGGTCTGGGTTGGCCTGGGGAGGTCGGCTGGGTGTCGTCCGTGGTGAGCTTGTCGCCCGTCGCTGGGCTTGTCGCCCGTCGCTGGGTGCGGTGTCCGCTGTTGGGGTTGCTGTTTGTTACCAGGTTCGCCCGCCGTGAGGGTTTTACCGGCTTCGCTGTGCTGCGCCGGTAATAAGATCATCGATGTGAGTGGTTGTTGTCCGGGGACGGTGAGCACTTCCGACGTCGTTGGTTAGCTCGCCGTAGGTGCCCGGTTGGCGTTCGGTGATCACCCCTGGTTATTGTGTTGGAACTTTAAGTCACGGTGGAGTGGGGGTTTCGCCTGCGCTGGGGTCATCCACCGCGGCGGGCCTCATCCACCGAAGCAAGGTTCATCCACTGTGGTAGTTGTTATGCCACGGATTGGGATGATTAGGTCGGGCCACCTGGGGCGAATGGACCTTCCCGTGGGGTCCCTATTGCGATAGCGGGGAGGGAAATGTACCTCCGGCGGACCATTTTCTTACCCGTTATAGTGATCATGTAAATGCCGATGGTCGTTTTGTGTCCTGTGTCATGATTTTGGAGATCAACTAAATATCCCCTGTGGACACTATGTCGCATGGTGGGCTGGTCAATCCCGCATCACAGGAAGTGATCGTGCCATTTCCCAGGATGCGAGAAACGATCACTCCTTTGTGAATACGCGGGATGCCCAAATATGCGCAGATCATCCTAAACGAGGGCGAAAAAGTCTGAACGAGGTTGAAAAGCCGCGAATTAGGGCAAGAAACGGGAGCCGCAGCATGCCCTCGATCGGGGACCCCGTCCGGCGACCTCCGACGGTGTTCACGACCCGACCTCCGGGGGCCGCGACAACCAAGATCGCTGTTGACCGGTGGGAAATCGCTGCCGCCGGCCTTCCCCGGGGCCACGGTGACCGCCCCGGGTGGGTGAGGTCATCGTCCACCGCAACCACCCCCGGGCAGCCACCACTGGCATCGATGCTCCTGGTGCCGGCGCAGCACAGCGAAGCCGGCAAAACCCCCACGGCGGGCGAACCTGGCAACAAACAGCAACCCCAACAGCGGACACCGCACTCAACAGCGGACACCGCACTCAACAGCGGACACCGCACTCAACATCGGACACCGCACTCAACGATGGGCGACAAGCCCAACGATGGGCGGCGAACTCACCACGGGCGACAAGCCCACAATGGCACCCCGCACCCGGGCACGGGGCAGAGGTCTCCTCGTCGGCGTCTGGGTCTTCCTCAACGTCTGGGCGTCGAGGTGACCGGTGACGTCGTCGTATCCGTCGCGCCGGGACACCTCACCACCACCCGACTGCGATCAGCGCGGCATCGCGTGGTGGCCGTGATCGGTGGCGGCCTCGTCCCTGAACCCCTCGGGTTGTGCCATCGTCCCAGTCCGTATCTACTGCAGTCGCACAGCAGCCCTTCCGCTGACGTTACGACGGCCGATCCCTGGCGGTATGAGCCCAACCCCGACAGGACTTCGGCAGGCCCCTAGGTGGCTGGTGTTAAACGGAAATATGACCTTTCGTGTTCGACTGCACACGGCTGAGATGATCGCTAAGCGCCGAACTCGGCTCGGCGAGGGGTTTTTCAAGCGTCTCGGGCGTCGTGATCAAGAGAAAGACACCAGCCACCTAGGGGCGTGCACCCGGGGATGGGCCTCGTGGACTGCGTCGCGGCCCGGCGGCGGATGCGCGAGACCCACCCCCGACGATCTGAAGGACGGAGCACTGCCAGCCCTGGTGCGACCGCTCCAGACGGATGACCATGGCCCAGCAGGCGCCACGGCAGTCCAGAACGATCGCGGCTTCGACGACATCCCTGGTCGGCTCGCATACCCGGATACGGCGGATCCGGACCATGGGCTGGGTGCGCCCACGTCCGCGGTAGCAGCGGGTGCTCCGCAGGAGCTGGCCGGTGACATCAGCCAGGCGCTGGGGCAGGGTGAGTTGCCGCAGGTGGGTGACGGGGCGGAAGCCGTTGATCACCTCAACGCACAGGCTGGCGAAGCGGCGCGCCGCCGCGCGGCCAGTGCAACCGCCGTCTTGCTCCGGGGTACGGGCATACCCCTCGACGGCTCTTCCGGTGTCTCGGCGCCCCTCGGGGCGCCGAGACACCGGCCTCGGGCCTTGTGGTGGGGCTGAGGCGGTCATCGGGGTCGGCAGCGGCAGCATGTCCATGGTGATCTGTCCCCGCTGGCCCTCGTCGTCGAATGGAGGATCGAGGAGCGGGGCTGGCCGGACCCGCAGGCGGGCCGTTGCCCAGAGCCGAATGGGCTGATCACCGAGCTCAGGGGCGGGCCGGGCGGGCTCCATGACCCCTCCGAAGTGATCGTTGGTGATGGTTGGTTGCCGAAAGGCTACCAACAAACGACCAGAACCTTTCGTTTGCTTTCGTTTGCCTGCACTGGGCGCTACCTGATTTGCAGCGAAAGGTGCGGATCGTCCCTACGGGTTGTCGCCAACCCGATTCATCGTCCTCAGCTGAGATCCAGTCGGGTCCCTGCGGCTCAGTCGGGGGCCTCCTCCTTGCCGGTCAGGGGGTTGTCCCGGACCCATTCAGCTGTTTCGAGGTATTTTTGCTGGATGTACTCCTCCAGCTTGCACGCCTCGATCCGCCACTGGCCGCGTCCGCCGATCTTGATGGCGGGTAGCTCTCCGCTTCGTACCATGTGGTAGACCTGGGACATCGAGATGTTGAGCTGCTCGGCGACATCGGCCATCAGCAGAAAGCGTGGCATGGTCAACGTCTCCTCAGGCGGCGTGCCTCTAGCTTAGTTTGCCATCGAGAGAGTTCCAGCGACCACGTCAGCCAGCAACGACGTCGGTTGGCGACAGGTCAACAGGTGGGAGCATGTGATGTGCGAAAGGCGGGTCCGGGTTTACCTCCCGGCGACGCTCGCTGTTGTCTCGACGCTGCGTGACCGAGGCGTGCTTGCGGTGCCGGCCGAGGCCCACGCGGTGACCCCGATGCTCCGGGAGTGGTACTCGGAGGGCGACGAGGAGGAGTTGGAGTACGTCGCCTTTACCCGCGCCGCGCAGGCGTCGTTGCGGCTCCTGCACGACGATCCGGAGGTTCCGCGACGGCGAGTGGTCATCTCAGCGGATCTGGAACCACCTGAGGTGCGACCGGGTCCGCAACGGCTTGGGTCGAGCCTGGTCGAGGTTGTCTCGGAGGTCCCGATGGCGGGAATCGCAGCCATCCACGTTGACGGCATGGAGGCCGTTGGGGACGTCACGGCGGCGGTTGCCGTCGTCGTCGAGGCCGAGGCAGGGGACGAGGACGCTCAGTTCACGGTCGACGGTGCCGAGGATCACGAGCTACAGTGGTTTGATCCAAGTGAAATAGGACACATCACATAACATCACCCATCTGATCATGGTTCCCTAGGTGGGTGAATTATGGTGATTGCGGTCACCTGATGTCGGCGCTGTGTTATGAATGCTTTGCAGAGGGTTTGTGCTGTTGCCTCCAATGGGTCCATTGGGCGTGATATCGACTCTTTGTATCCTAGAGTGACTGTCTTCGCCAGACGGTTCACAATGGATTCGGTCAAAACCTGGACTGGTGGCCATGAAGATGGCAACGTAGAGGTTATGGCGGATACCGGAGTTAACCCGACAGCAGCGGCCTTGCTTGGCCTGCTCCATGAGGGACCGATGACCGGCGGCCAGTTGATGGTCGCCGCACAGCGGAGGCTTGGTGCCTTCTGGTCCATGACCCGAAGCCAGGTCTACCGCGAACTACCCGTGCTCGCGGAGGCTGGATACGTGCGGCTGGGCAAGCCCGGCGCGCGGTCGAGCCAGCCTTACGCGATCACTCCAGCTGGCAAGCGCGCCTTCAGCCGTTGGCTCGCTGAGGTACCAGCGAAGGAAGCGCTGCGCAACCCTGTTGCTCTGCGCGTCGTTTTCGGAGCGCAGCAGACGACAGAGCAGCTGCAGCAAACCCACGCGCAGGCGATCGAGCAGCATGCCGCAGCGCTTGCCCAGATCCGGGAGCAGGTGAAGGAAACACGCAGAGCCGGTGACGAGTTCCAGGCTGCCGCCTTGGAGTTCGCTGTCGCGTACCACCGGGCGACGGTGACGTGGCTCAAGAACGGGCCCGGCACGAAGGGTGCCTCGGCCTAGGCCGAGGCGTGCCCGGTCACCCGGCGTACCCTTGTCACCCGTGACCGCAGCCGAATCTGCCGAAGCACTCAAGGCTCTCGATACAACACTGCGCACCATCGAGGCGGTATGTGACCTCGACCGGATGCGCAAGGAACGGACCGACCTCGAGCGGGACGCCGCCGCGCCGAACCTCTGGGACGATCCGGCGGCGGCGCAGGCCGTCACGTCGAGGCTGTCGTACGTGCAAGGCGAGATCACCAAGGTGGAGCGGCTGCGCGGCCGGCTGGACGACGCGTGCGTGCTACTGGACTTGGCCGAGGCCGAGTCAGACGCCGACTCGTTCGAAGAAGTTGAGAGTGAGGTCGCCGAGCTCCGCAAGGCGATCGCTGAACTGGAGGTCCGGACACTCCTGTCTGGCGAGTACGACGTGCGTGAGGCACTCTGCACCATTCGTGCCGGCGCTGGTGGGGTCGACGCTGCTGACTTCGCCGAGATGCTGCTGCGGATGTACTTGCGCTGGGCCGAGCGGCATCGGTACCCGACAGAGGTCTACGACACGTCGTACTCGGAGGAGGCCGGCCTCAAGTCAGCGACCTTCGCGGTCAAGGCCCCGTACGCCTACGGGACGCTCTCAGTCGAGGCGGGGACGCACCGGCTCGTCCGGATCAGCCCGTTTGACAACCAGGGGCGCAGGCAGACGAGTTTCGCCGCGCTGGAGGTCGTCCCCGTCGTCGACCAGACCGACGAGATCGACATTCCGGAAGACGAGCTCCGGGTCGATGTCTACCGCTCTTCCGGGCCCGGGGGCCAGGGCGTCAACACCACTGACTCCGCTGTGCGGCTGACCCACCTGCCGACCGGTGTCGTGGTCTCCTGCCAGAACGAGCGGTCGCAGTTGCAGAACAAGGCGACGGCGCTGGGCGTGCTCAAAGCCAA
>JAFGOK010000177.1 GCA_016926535.1 Micromonosporaceae bacterium
CCGGTAAGAAGAGGGGGAACTCGGGTGGACACAAGCATTGAACCTACTGCCTTCTCGGGCACCGCCCAACCAGAGCATCAGCTCGCAGGTGAGCCAGACGGATACACCAGGGCGACAGCTGTCGCGGCGAGGCCCTCGCCGCGCCCGGTGAACCCCAGCCCGTCGGTGGTCGTCCCGGACAGGCGGAACACCCCCCCGATCGCCTGGGCGAGTACGCGTTCCGCCTCGACTCGCCGCACCCCGACCTTTGGCCGTCTGCCGATCACCTGAGCCGCCACATTCCCGATCTCGAAGCCAGCCGCCCGTACTCTCCTCGCGGCTTCCGCCAGCAGGGCGACCCCTGAAGCGCCCTCCAGTTCCTTCCGGCCGGTCCCGAAGTTGGAGCCGAGATCACCGAGGCCCGCAGCGGCGAACAGGGCGTCACACGCCGCATGCGCGACGACGTCGCCGTCGGAATGGCCAGCCAGACCGTCAACCCCATCCCACAGCAGCCCGGCGACCCAGCATGGCCGCCCTGTCTCGAAGGCGTGTACATCGGTCCCGATACCAATCAGGGGAATCACCACAGCAGCAGGCTATCGGACGCCTCGCGCCAGGATCATCTCAGCCAGTGCCAGGTCCAGCGGTCGCGTGATCTTCAAAGCGACCTCGTCTCCTGGAACGGTATGCACCACAACACCGATCTTCTCAGCAAGCCCGGCATCGTCGGTATGGTCGTCAACCGCTGCCTCGTGTGCGGCGACCAGGATCTCCCGGCGGAATCCCTGGGGAGTCTGCACCGCCCGAAGGGATGATCGGTCCACGGTACCAACAGCCACACCCAGGTCATCGACGCGAGTGATCGTGTCGATGACGGGAAGTACCGGAATCACCGCGGGAGAGCCATTTCTCACCGCATCCGCAACCCGCTCGATCAGCTCGGGCGGGGCAAGGGCACGGGCGGCGTCATGGACCAGCACGATCGGAAAGCGGCTCGGCACTGCGGCAAGCGCCGCAGCAACAGAGGCCTGCCTGGTCGTCCCACCGACGACGACGCTGATCCCAACCGCCGGGGCGCTCGCTCTGACCGCCTCCAGTAGCCGGTCAACAGCACGTACCTCAGTACTCGGAGCCGAGACAACAACACAGCCCACACCGAACGTGGCGACAACACGACGCACCGCATGGACCAGCAAGGTCTCGCCGCAGAGGAGTCGCAGCGCTTTGGGAGCTCCTGGCCCCAGCCGGGTCCCGGCTCCCGCCGCCGGAACGAGGACCGCGACGTCACCACACATGCCCTGCTGCGCGGTCACGTCGCGGTCCTTGTCGAAATGTGTCATTGGGGGAGAGCACAGCCAGCCTGTCAGGCTTCTGTGAGGACCTTGTCGAGGAGGAGCTCCGCCTCGTCCTTTGTACTCTTCTCAGCGAGGGCAACCTCACCGACAAGAATGTCGCGGGCCTTGGCGAGCATCCGCTTCTCGCCCGCGGACAACCCGCGCTCGCGGTCCCTCCGCCACAGGTCGCGCACAACCTCTGCGACCTTCAGCGGGTTCCCGGAGGCGAGCTTCTCCAAGTTCGCCTTGTACCGCCGGGACCAGTTGGTTGGTTCCTCGGTATGTGGAGCGCGGAGAACATCGAAGACCTTCGTCAGACCTTCCTCACCGACCACCTCACGAACGCCGACAACCTCAGCGTTTTCTGCGGGCACCCGCACCGTCAGATCGCCCTGCGCGACCTTGAGGACGAGATACTGTTTCTCCTCGCCTCTGACGACCCGGGTCTCGATTGCCTCGATGAGTGCGGCCCCGTGGTGGGGGTAGACAACGGTTTCGCCGACACTGAAAACCATAGGTTCGAAACCCCTTTCGCTGTGTCCAGGGTAACACGGAGTTGCACCCACAGCCCACCCCGACCTATCACATTCGAGCAGGTCAGGATAGGTGTGAGTCCCCTTTCTCCCGCTTGACAGGAGTCAACAAAGCTGCCGTGTAACGGATCGACAACACATCGCTAATACACCACCATCTACAGACCGACATATCCGATTCACCGGTATCGCCCTATGAGTATTGATGAAAAGATTAGTCTCGGCCATGACCGCCGGCCAGGTGTTCCCGCTCGTCACACCGCAGGGCGAGCCATTTGCGTCGCACGGGTCCGATAGCGTCTCACTGTGACAGACAGCCGGGAAAGCCACTTCCCCGAGGGACGGCGAGGCTCCAAGACCTCCAGCGGGCGCGAGCCTCGGCGCAGCTTCGAGTGTGGCCTGTGCGGCCATCGGCTCCTGAAGTGGGTGGGCCGATGCCCGGAGTGCGGCGGTTGGGGATCCGTCGTCGAGGCCGCCGGCGAGGCGGCGAGGCCAGCGGCGCTGCGGGCTGTCGTCCCGCAGGTGCCCCGCGAGCCGGCCCGGCCGATCGCGACGATCAGCGCCGCTCCGGCACAGGCGAAACCGACCAATGTCCCGGAGTTCGATCGGGTGATCGGCGGTGGGCTCGTCCCGGGTGGCGTCGTTCTTCTCGCTGGTGAGCCGGGGGTCGGCAAGTCCACCCTCCTGCTGGAGGTCGCGCAGCAGTGGGCTGCCGCCAATGGATCTCCAGCCCTGGTCATCAGCGGAGAGGAGTCTGCGAGCCAGGTCCGGCTCCGCGCGGAGCGTATCGGAGCTTTGCACGAGCAGCTGTTCCTGGCAACGGAGACCGACCTCGGCGTCGTCCTCGGACATATCGATGCTGTCGCTCCCGGACTCCTGGTGCTCGACTCCGTGCAGACGATCAGTGTCGCCGGGGCCGATGGGGTCGTCGGTGGGGTCACCCAGGTCCGCGCGGTCACCGCTGCCCTGATCGCCGCCGCGAAGGAGCGGGACATCGCAACGGTGCTCGTCGGGCATGCGACCAAGGATGGCCAGGTTGCCGGTCCCCGCACCCTCGAGCACCTGGTGGACGTCGTGCTGAGTTTCGAGGGCGACAAGCACTCCTCCCTCAGGATGGTTCGCGGTCTGAAGAACCGGTTCGGCCCGGCCGACGAGGTCGGCTGCTTCGAGATGCATGAGGGCGGGATCTCCAGCCTGCCCGACCCGTCCGGGCTGTTCCTGACCCGCTATGCGGACGCTGTCCCCGGGACGTGCGTCACGGTCGCCATGGAGGGTCGCAGGGCACTGGTCACCGAGGTCCAGGCCTTGATCGGCGCCCAGGTCGCCGGTTCACCGCGCCGGACGGTCAGCGGCCTTGACAGCGCCAGACTGGCAATGGTCCTCGCGGTGTTGCAGCGACGCTCCAAAGTGGCACTCCATGACCGGGAGGTCTTTGCCGCGACCGTTGGGGGTATCCGGGTGATCGAGCCGGCCGCTGATCTCGGGATGGCACTGGCTGTCGCCTCCGCCGCGCATGAGCTTCCGCTGGCCCCGGATCTGGTAGCGATCGGCGAGGTCGGATTGACCGGTGAGGTCCGGCGGGTGGGTGCTGTCCCTCGCCGGTTGGCGGAGGCCGCGCGGCTCGGTTTCCGCCTCGCTCTCGTCCCTCCGGCCTGCGGCCCGGCTGCGACCGGCGCAGCCCCGCCCGGCATGCGGGTGCTTGAGGTCAGCGATGTCAGAACTGCCCTGCACTGCGCTGCCAGAGCCTCGGCAGCGACGTCGGCGGAGACGAGAGCGTGACAGCGGCCAGCACTGTTCAGTTCACAAAGGTGACGGTGTCAGGGGCGAAGGCCGCGAGCGCCGCCACCTGAGCGCTGATGGCGCCCACGAAGTCCTGCATGGGGACGGCGAGATCGTATTTGCCCCAATCACGCGAAGGATCATGTTTCGTTAACCCACGCAACGGAACCTGCTCCAGCCAGCCCGGCTCGTCGCCGGAGACCCCGGATGAACGGGTGCAGCGAAGAAGCAGGTAGCGGCTGTGGCCGACGGCAACGACGGCCACCTCGTCAACACACGCCCAGGGCAGCGACAGGGTCCTGCCGAAGCCCGTGCGCACCAGCAGAACGTCGTGGTCGGCCGCGATGGCTGGGCGGGCGACGACGGGAATCGCCATGACGACCGCCCCGACTGCTGCCAGAACGGTGACGGCCGGGGGAACCTGGGCCAGCAGGTTGTCCCCTCCGGTCTCCAGTTGCGTTGACTCGCCGCCAAACAGCAGCCAGGTGCATGCGACGAGCGAGCACGCAACCACCCCGTACCACTGGAGATTGCCCAGGGCACGTCTCGGCCACCGACGGCGCCACTCGATCCGCTGTGGGCCAGCCATCGTTGCTCTCCTCCTGCCCTGGTTCCGAGCCTCCGCACCGCGGAGCAAGACATCTATGATCTCAAATGCCGCACGACTGTACCCGGGACTCGGGCACCACACCATCATCAGCATGCCGGCAATCCGTAGACTGTGCGGGTGGCGATCGACCGTGAAGCCGGCCGCGGGGGCGCGGGCCCCAACGTCCTTGGCTGGACCGGCTGCCTTCCAGGCGCCGATCCGCTTCGGGCGACGCTCGCGCTGATGGCGCCGGGCACCGCGTTGCGCGACGGCCTTGAACGCATCCTAAGGGGACGCACCGGCGCGCTGATCGTGCTGGGCCATGACCGTATCGTCGATTCGTTGTGCACCGGCGGTTTTTCCCTCGAGGTCGAGTTCTCTGCGACCCGGCTCCGCGAGCTCTGCAAGATGGATGGCGCCGTGGTCCTGTCGAGCGACGGCACCAGAATTGTCCGTGCCGCGGTCCATCTCATGCCAGACTCGACCATCCCGTCGGAGGAATCAGGAACGCGACACCGCACAGCAGAGCGAGTAGCGAAACAGACGAAATATCCGGTGATTTCGGTCAGCCAGTCCATGCACATCATTGGCCTGTACGTCAACGGGCAGCGCCATGTGCTGGACGACTCGGCCGCCATCCTCTCAAAGGCCAACCAGGCACTTGCGACGCTGGAGCGCTACAAGCTCCGCCTGGACGAGGTGAGCGGCACCCTCTCCGCACTGGAGATCGAGGATCTGGTTACCGTGCGTGACGCCGTTGCGGTCATCCAGCGGCTGGAGATGGTTCGCCGCATCGCGGACGAGATCGCTGGATACGTCGTTGAGCTTGGTACCGACGGCCGGCTACTCGCGCTGCAGCTTGAGGAACTCATGGCCGGAGTCGAGTCCGACAGGACCCTGGTCATCCGCGACTACTTGCCCGGTGCCGCGACGCGCAGACCCCGTTCCATCGACGAGGCTCTCAACGATCTTGACGCCCTTTCTCCGACAGAGCTGATCGACCTGGTCTCCGTCGCCAGGGCGCTGGGGCATCCCGGGGCGAGCGATGCCCTGGACGCCGCAGTCTCGCCGAGGGGATTCCGGCTACTCGCCAAGGTCCCCAGGCTGCCGAGCCTGGTCGTGGACCGCCTCGTTGAGCACTTCGGCAGCCTGCAGCGGCTTCTCGGCGCCACTGTCGAGGATCTTCAAGCCGTGGATGGCGTCGGAGATGCCCGTGCCAGGGGTGTCCGCGAAGGGCTCTCTCGCTTGGCAGAAGCATC
>JAFGOK010000178.1 GCA_016926535.1 Micromonosporaceae bacterium
CCACAGGAGGACACCAGTGGCGAAGGCGAAGTTCGAGCGGACTAAGCCGCACGTCAACATCGGCACCATTGGTCACATCGACCACGGGAAGACGACGCTGACCGCGGCGATCACGAAGGTTCTGCACGACAAGATGCCGGACCTGAACCCGTACACGCCGTTCGACGAGATCGACAAGGCGCCGGAAGAGAAGGCCCGCGGCATCACGATCTCGATCGCGCACGTCGAGTACCAGACCGAGAATCGGCACTACGCTCACGTGGACTGCCCCGGTCACGCCGACTACATCAAGAACATGATCACCGGTGCCGCCCAGATGGACGGTGCGATCCTGGTGGTCGGCGCGGATGACGGTCCGATGCCGCAGACCCGCGAGCACGTGCTGCTGGCCCGCCAGGTCGGCGTTCCCTACATCGTCGTCGCCCTGAACAAGAGCGACATGGTCGATGACGAGGAACTGCTTGAGCTCGTCGAGCTTGAGGTGCGCGAGCTGCTCTCCAACCAGGAGTTCCCCGGTGACGACCTGCCGGTCGTCCGGATCTCCGCGCTGAAGGCCCTTGAGGGCGACCCGCAGTGGACCCAGGGCGTGCTCGACCTGATGGACGCGGTCGACACCGCGATCCCGCAGCCGGAGCGTGACACCGAGAAGCCGTTCCTCATGCCGATCGAGGATGTGTTCACGATTACCGGTCGTGGCACTGTCGTCACCGGTCGGGTCGAGCGGGGCATCCTCAAGCCCAACGAGGAAGTCGAGATCGTCGGCATCAAGGCCAAGTCGATGAAGACCACCTGCACCGGTATCGAGATGTTCCGCAAGATTCTCGATGAGGCCCGTGCCGGTGAGAACGTCGGCCTGCTGCTGCGCGGTATCAAGCGCGAAGAGGTCGAGCGCGGCATGGTGGTCATCAAGCCGGGCACGACCACCCCTCACACCGAGTTCGAGGGCACCGTCTACATCCTGGGCAAGGATGAGGGCGGGCGGCACACGCCGTTCTTCCAGAACTACCGGCCGCAGTTCTACTTCCGCACCACGGACGTGACCGGCGTCGTGACCCTCCCAGAGGGTACCGACATGGTCATGCCCGGTGACAACACCACAATGACGGTGCAGCTCATCCAGCCCATCGCGATGGAGGAAGGCCTCAAGTTCGCGATCCGGGAGGGTGGCCGGACCGTCGGCGCTGGTCGCGTTACCAAGATCATTAAGTGAATGGGCTGGTCGCGCAAGCGGCCATCGCCCCTCGTGGGCCGGACGAAGGCAGCTGCCGCTTGGCACTGAACCCCGTCTGACCGTGCCTGGGGCACTCGATTTGGGAATGCCCGTTCCGTACGGCATACTGTACAAGTTGCGTCGCGGGGCGGTCGAGACTGCTTGCTGTGTTGTAGCAGGCTCGACCGCTTCCGTGCGGCGGCCCGGGCGGATCCTTTCGCGGTCGGGGCGCCTTGCTTCCGCAATCGGGCGCGGTGCGTCCAGGGGTGAAGCCCTTGCATGATCGACCCGCTCGGGCGGGGCGGAACAGGGCTGAGTCTGGCCCTTGACCGCGACACGCCCGACCGCGGGGGTCGGCGAAAGCTCTGCTGGTCAGGCATTCTCCGACGATGCGCTGGCGCTTTGCCGGCGGGGATCGCACCAACAACAGAGAAGGAACAGCAGCCACCATGGCGGGACAGAAGATCCGCATCCGGCTCAAGGCCTATGACCACGAGGTCGTCGACTCGTCCGCTCGGAAGATCGTCGAGACGGTGACCCGGACTGGCGCACAGGTCGCGGGCCCGGTGCCGCTGCCCACTGAGATCAATCGCTACTGCGTGATCAGGTCTCCGCACAAGTACAAGGACTCGCGCGAGCACTTCGAGATGCGCACCCACAAGCGTCTGATCGACATCATCGATCCGACCCCCAAGACGGTCGACTCGCTCATGCGACTTGACCTGCCAGCAGGCGTCGATATCGAGATCAAGCTGTAGGGACCGGACGAATGGACAGGCAAGTCAAGGGCATCCTGGGCGCGAAGCTCGGCATGACCCAGGTCTGGGACAACAACCGCATTGTCCCGGTGACCGTGGTGCAGGCCGGGCCGTGTGTTGTCACCCAGGTTCGCACCAGGGACAAGGACGGCTACAGCGCCGTCCAGCTCGCGTACGGCGCGATCGATCCTCGAAAGGTCAACAAGCCGAGGGCCGGTCATTTCGCCAAGGCCGACGTCGCCCCCCGACGCCACCTCGTCGAGCTGCGCACCACCGACGCCAGCGAGTACACGACCGGCCAGGAGGTCACGGTCGAGGCGTTCGAAGCGGGCCAGCTCATCGACGTCACTGGCAAGACCAAGGGCAAGGGCTTCGCCGGCGTCATGAAGCGCCACGGCTTCCACGGTCTGAAAGCGAGCCACGGTGTCGAGCGTAAGCACCGCTCACCGGGCTCGATCGGCGCCTGCGCGACACCCGCCAGGGTGTTCAAGGGCGTTCGGATGGCCGGCCGGATGGGGAACGCGCGGTTCACCGTGCAGAACCTCACTATCCAGGACATCGACCCAGAGAACAATCTCATCCTTGTCAAAGGCGCCATTCCAGGGCCGAAGGGTGCGTTGGTGCTTGTGCGCTCTGCCGCCAAGGGACGTGTGAAGAAGGGCGGTGCGGCGAAATGACCACCGTTGACGTCATCGGTGTCGAGGGCACCGCGACGAGGGCTGTCGAGCTTCCCAGCGACGTCTTCGACGCCCAGGCCAGCATTCCCCTGATGCACCAGGTCGTTGTCGCGCAACTCGCCGCTGCCCGGCAGGGAACCCACAAGGCCAAGACCCGCGGTGAGGTCTCCGGCGGCGGCAGGAAGCCGTACAAGCAGAAGGGCACCGGTCGGGCTCGCCAGGGCTCGATTCGTGCACCGCAGTTCACCGGCGGTGGCGTCGTTCACGGACCGATCCCACGGGACTACTCCCAGCGGACCCCGAAGAGGATGAAGGTCGCCGCGCTGCGCGGAGCCCTGTCTGACCGGGCCCGCGAGGGGCGGGTGCACGTCGTCGAGAGCTTCACCTCCGATGAGACCCCACGGACCAAGCCTGCGATGAAGGTGCTGCGAACCATCACCGAGGCGCGCAAGGTTCTTGCCGTGCTCAGCCGCTCGGAAGAGACCGCGTGGATGAGCCTGCGCAACCTCCCAGAGGTGCACCTGATCGTCGCTGACCAGCTCAACACGTACGACGTTCTGGTCGCTGACGAGGTCATCTTCACCGCGGCCGCGCTGGAGGAGTTTCTCGGTGTGCCACTGACGGCCTCCGCCGAAGGGGTCACCTTAGACAAGGCCGCCACTGATGACGAGGAGGCCGAGCAGTGAGCACCATCGCCGATCCGCGCGATGTGATCATCAAGCCGGTGATTTCAGAGAAGAGTTACGCCGCGCTTGACGGCAACTGGTACACGTTCCTGGTTCACCCGGACGCGAACAAGACGCAGATCAAGATCGCCATTCAGCAGATCTTCAACGTCCGCGTTCTTTCGGTGAACACACTCAATCGCGAGGGCAAGCGCAAGCGCACCCGTACGGGCTGGGGCAAGCGCAAGGACACCAAGCGGGCGATGGTGAAGCTCGCCGAAGGTGACCGGATCGAAGCCTTCGGTGGCCCGGTCAGCTGAGGGGTGTAGACGATGGCTATCCGCAAGTTCAAGCCAACCACGCCGGGCCGTCGGGGTTCGAGCGTCGCTGACTTCGCCGAGATCACTCGGTCGAGGCCGGAGAAGTCGCTGTGCGTTCCGCTGCCCGGCAAGGGAGGCCGTAACGTCCACGGCAAGGTGACCGCGCGTCACCAGGGTGGTGGGCACAAGCGCCAGTACCGTCTGATCGACTTCAAGCGGTACGACAAGGACGGCATCCCGGCGAAGGTCGCGCACATCGAGTACGACCCGAACCGGACCGCCCGGATCGCGCTGCTCCACTATGTCGACGGCGAGAAGCGCTACATCATCGCGCCGAAGGACCTGGGGCAGGGCGACCGGGTCGAGGCCGGGGTCGGGGCCGACATCAAGCCGGGCAACAACCTGCCACTGCGGAACATCCCGGTCGGTACGACGGTGCACGCCGTCGAGCTGCGGCCGGGCGGGGGCGCCAAGCTGGCCCGCTCCGCGGGCGTCGGCATCCAGCTGCTTGGCAGGGAAGGCGACTACGCCACGCTGCGCATGCCCTCCGGTGAGATCCGGCGCGTCCTCGTGACCTGCCGGGCGACCGTTGGTGAGATCGGCAACGCCGACCAGTCAAACATCAACTGGGGCAAGGCCGGCCGGATGCGCTGGAAGGGCAAGCGCCCGACTGTCCGAGGCGTCGCGATGAACCCAATCGACCACCCGCACGGTGGTGGTGAGGGCAAGACGTCCGGTGGGCGTCACCCGGTGAACCCCCAGGGCAAGCCCGAGGGCCGCACCCGTCGCAAGGGCAAGCCGAGCGACCGCCTGATCGTCCGTCGCCGCTACGCGAACCGCAAGCGCGGCTAGAGGGAGTAGACATGCCCCGTAGCTTGAAGAAGGGCCCGTTCATCGACGACCACCTGCTCAAGAAGGTGGACGCGCAGAACGCCAAGAACTCCAAGAACGTCATCAAGACCTGGTCTCGCCGATCGACGGTCATTCCCGAGATGCTCGGGCACACGATCGCCGTTCACGACGGGCGCAAGCACGTTCCGGTGTTCATCACCGAGTCGATGGTCGGGCACAAGCTCGGCGAGTTCGCGCTGACGCGCACGTTCAAGGGCCACGAGAAGGACGACCGCAGGAGCCGCCGGCGCTAGGGCGCCGACGGGTCCAACGAGGATCAAGGGGAACTCCCGATGCCAACGAAGAGCGACGCCGTGGCGCTGCCAAGCGCTCGGGCGATTGCGCGGCACGTGCGCATGTCGCCAACGAAGGCGCGCCGTGTTGTCAACCTCGTCCGCGGTCTGCCCGCGAAGGAGGCGCTCACGGTGCTGAAGTTCGCGCCGCAGGCCGCGAGCGAGCAGGTATACAAGGTGCTCGCCAGCGCGATCGCCAACGCAGAGCACAACGAAGGGCTTGACCCGGATTCGTTGCTGGTCAGCGAGGCGTATGTCGACGAGGGGCCGACGCTGAAGCGGTTCAGGCCGCGGGCGCAGGGCCGGGCATACCGCATCCGCAAGCGCACCTGCCACATCACCATCACGGTTGAGAGCGTGGTCACCAAGAGCCAGCCGGGCCGCCCAGCGGCGAAGAAGGCTGCGAAGACCGTCGAGACCGACGCAGCGCCCGCCAAGGACACAGTGCCCGCGAAGGCCGCGCCTGCGGGAGAGCGCGGGGGCGAGACCCCCGTGGGTGAGGAGACCGAGTAATGGGTCAGAAAGTCCACCCACACGGGTTCCGGCTCGGTATCAGCACCGACTGGAAGTCGCGGTGGTACGCGGACAAGCTCTACAAGGACTACATCGCGGAGGACGTCAAGATCCGCCGGATGATGTCCAGGGGGCTGGAGCGGGCCGGTGTCGCCAAGGTCGACATCGAGCGAACCCGCGACCGCGTCCGGGTCGACATCCACACCGCCCGGCCGGGTATTGTCATCGGCCGCAAGGGTGCAGAGGCCGATCGGATTCGCGGCGAGCTGGAGAAGCTGACCAAAAAGCAGGTTCAGCTCAACATCATCGAGGTCAAGAGCCCCGAGTCGGATGCGCAACTGGTCGCCCAGGGCGTCGCGGAGCAGCTGTCCAGCCGGGTCAGTTTCCGGCGGGCCATGCGCAAGGCGATGCAGTCGGCGATGAAGAACCCGCTGGTTCGCGGGATCCGAGTCCAGGTTTCTGGCCGTCTTGGCGGCGCGGAGATGAGCCGCACTGAGTTCTACCGTGAGGGCCGGGTTCCGCTGCACACGCTGCGGGCCAACATCGAGTACGGGTTCTTCGAGGCCCGCACGACGTTCGGTCGGATCGGCGTCAAGGTGTGGATCTACAAGGGCGACGCTATTCCGGGCCGCGAGGCTCCGGTGGAGGCCGCCCCGTCCCGTGGCCGCCGCGAGCGGGGCGACCGGCCAGAGCGTCCGCGTCGCGGCCGTTCCGGCTCTTCCGGGACGACGGCTGGTGGGACGGAAGCCGGCCGGGCTGCAGCTGCCGAGCAGGCCAGTGCCGGTGGCGAGAGTACG
The DNA here is from genome assembly GCA_016926535.1 of Micromonosporaceae bacterium. Lineage (GTDB taxonomy): Bacteria > Actinomycetota > Actinomycetes > Mycobacteriales > Micromonosporaceae > JABDRL01. The sequence goes on from JAFGOK010000178.1 coordinate 6,125, forward strand.
ACGGTCGCGACAGGTTCGGCTGAGGCAGCAACGCCGGCCGCGACGCAGCAGGAGGGCTGAGAAATGCTCATGCCGCGTAAGCCCCCGAAGGGCTTCCGCAAGCCGCACCACCCGGACCGTCACGGTTCGGCGAAAGGCGGCACCAAGGTGGCCTTCGGTGAGTACGGCATCCAGGCCCTGACGCCCGCGTATGTGACGAACCGTCAGATCGAAGCAGCTCGTATCGCTATGAACCGGCACATCCGTCGTGGCGGTAAGGTCTGGATCACGATCTTCCCGGACCGTGCGATCACGAAGAAGCCGGCAGAGACCCGGATGGGTTCCGGTAAGGGTTCACCCGAGTGGTGGGTGGCCAACATCAAGCCCGGACGGATCCTGTTCGAGATGTCATTCGCGAACGAGGCGGTCGCGCGTGAGGCGATGCGTCGCGCGATCCACAAGCTGCCGTGCAAGTGCCGCATCGTCAAGCGCGAAGTGGGTGAGGCGTGATGGCAGCGGGCACTAATGCCGCAGAGTTGCGGGAGCTTGACGACGACGAGCTCGTGACCAAACTGCGCGAGGCAAAGGTCGAACTGTTCAACCTTCGGGTGCAGTCGGCGACCGGGCAGCTGGACAGCCACGGGCGCTTGAAGGTCGTCCGGCGTGACATCGCCCGGATCTACACGGTCATGCGGGAGCGCGAACTCGGCCTTTCGGCCGCGCCCGAGCCAACACCCGCTGAGGTGGCGTAGCCGTGAGCGAGCGAAGCGAAGGAGCGCAAGTGGGCGCACAGTCAACGGCCGAGCGCGGGCGTCGCAAGGTCCGTGAGGGCCTCGTCGTCAGCGACAAGATGGACAAGACCGTCGTGGTGGCGGTCGAGGACCAGGTCAAGCACCCGTTGTACGGCAAGGTCGTCCGCCGGACGAGCAAGCTGAAGGCGCACGACGAGGTCAACGCGTGCGGGGTCGGTGACCGGGTACTGCTCATGGAGACCCGGCCGCTGTCCGCGACGAAGCGGTGGCGGGTTGTGGAGATCCTTGAGAAGGCCAAGTAGCCGAACGAACCGTGAGGCCGGCAGGCCCACTTGGTCTTAGGCCATACGTGGTTCTTCCAAGCTCCGGCCGCGTGCCGGAGGACTGGCAGACATAGGAGACAGACGTGATCCAGCAGGAGTCGCGACTGCGCGTCGCCGACAACACGGGTGCGAGGGAGATTCTCTGCATCCGGGTGCTCGGCGGCTCCGGTCGGCGCTACGCGAGCATCGGCGACGTCATCGTGGCCACCGTCAAGGACGCGATCCCTGGCGCCGGGGTGAAGAAGGGCGACGTCGTCAAGGCGGTCGTTGTTCGGACAGCCAAGGAGCGGCGTCGTCCCGACGGCTCGTACATCCGCTTCGACGAGAACGCCGCAGTCATCATCAAGGACGGCGGTGACCCGCGAGGGACCCGTATCTTCGGCCCGGTCGGGCGTGAGCTGCGGGATAAGCGGTTTATGAAGATCATTTCACTCGCACCGGAGGTGCTCTGACGTGAAGGTGCGTAAGGGCGACACGGTGCTCGTCATCGCCGGTAAGGACAAGGGGATGCGGGGCAAGGTCCTGGTGGCCTACCCCAAGATCAACAAGGTCCTGGTCGAAGGCGTGAACCGGGTCAAGAAGCACACCCGTATCCAGACGACGCAGCGTGGTGCCAGGACTGGCGGCATCGTGACCCAGGAGGCACCAATCCACGTCTCCAACGTCATGGTGATCGACAGTGAGGGTAGCCCGACGCGGGTCGGATACCGTTACGACGAACATGGGCACAAGGTGCGCATTGCTCGTACCTCAGGTAAGGACCTGGCATCATGACGACGGCTGAGAAGACGCTGCCTCGCTTGAAGCAGCGCTACCGCGAAGAAATCGTCGGTCAGTTGCGCGAGCAGTTCGCGTACACCAACCCCATGCAGATCCCCGGCCTGGTCAAGGTCGTGGTCAACATGGGCGTCGGGGAGGCGGCCAAGGACGCCAAGCTGATTGATGGTGCGGTCCGCGACCTGGCGACCATCACTGGCCAGAAGCCCCAGATCCGGCGGGCGACCAAGTCCATCGCGCAGTTCAAGCTGCGGGAGGGCATGCCGATCGGCGCGAAGGTCACGCTGCGCGGCGATCGGATGTGGGAGTTCCTCGACCGGCTGCTGTCGATCGCGCTGCCCCGGATCCGCGACTTCCGCGGCCTCGATGGGCGCAAGCTGGACGGCAACGGCAACTACACGTTCGGGCTCACCGAGCAGTCGGTGTTCCACGAGATCGATCAGGACCGGATCGATCGGCCACGGGGTATGGACATTACCGTGGTCACCACAGCGAAGACCGACGACGAGGGCCGGGCGCTGCTCAAGCTCCTTGGCTTCCCGTTCAAGGAGAAATGAGCATGGCGAAGAAGGCACTGGTCCTCAAGGCTGCCCGGAAGCCGAAGTTCTCATCCCGCGCGTACACCCGCTGCCAGCGCTGCGGACGCCCAAAGGCGGTCTACCGCAAGTTCGGGCTCTGCCGGGTGTGTATCCGTGAGATGGCACACCGTGGCGAGTTGCCCGGTGTTGCGAAGGCTTCCTGGTAGAACCCTCTGCTTCGCGGTAGGCCCTGCGGGGGCGTATGTCCGCCCGCTGGGAACCGCCGCGAGAAAGGTTGACGAAACTTATGACGATGACCGACCCGATCGCAGACATGTTGACCCGTCTGCGCAACGCCAATCAGGCGTATCACGACCGGGCGTCGATGCCGTACTCCAAGATCAAGGCGAACATCGCCGAGGTCCTCAAGACCGAGGGGTACGTCATGACCTGGATCGTGCAGGAACCAGAGCCGGGGCGCGTCGGTAAGACCCTGGTGGTCGAGCTGAAGTACGGCCCGAACCGGGAACGCAGCCTCGCTGGGATCCGCCGGGTCTCCAAGCCCGGTCTCCGGGTGTACGCCAAGTCCGCGGACATGCCGCGGGTGCTCGGTGGTCTGGGCGTTGCGATCATTTCGACATCCCAGGGACTGCTCACCGACCGGCAGGCCCGCAAACGAGGCGTTGGCGGGGAAGTCCTCGCCTACGTCTGGTGAGGAGGCTGCTATGTCGCGAATCGGACGTAAGGCGATCACTGTTCCTGCCGGAGTCGATGTGACTATCGACGGGCAAAATGTTCGGATCAAGGGCCCCAAGGGCGAGCTGGCGCATGTCCTGGCTGAGCCGATCAAGGTGGAGCGCGCCGAGGACGGGCAGATCCACGTGACCCGGCCCAACGACGAGCGCCGGGCCAAGGAGTTGCACGGGCTGTCGCGGACCCTGGTGGCGAACATGGTCGTCGGCGTTACGGAGGGGTACCGGAAGTCCCTGGAGATCTCCGGGACCGGGTACCGCGTGACCGCCAAGGGCGCGAGCCTGGAGTTCGCACTCGGGTTTTCGCACCCCGTGACGGTCGAGGCGCCGGCTGGTATCACCTTCGCGGTGGAGAAGCCGACCCTGTTCCACATCAGCGGGATCGACAAGCAGCTGGTGGGCGAGGTCGCGGCCAACATCCGCAAGATTCGCCCGCCGGAGCCGTACAAGGGCAAGGGCGTGCGGTACCAGGGCGAGGTCATTCGCCGCAAGGCCGGAAAGGCGGGTAAGAAGTAATGGGCGCGACACTGCTCAAGCGCCGCAAGTCCGGTGGTAACGCCACCGCGCGGCGGATCGGCCGGGCGCGTCGGCACTTCCGGGTCCGTCGTACCGTCCGGGGAACACCGGAGCGTCCCCGCTTGGTCGTCACGCGTTCCCTGCGTCATATCGGCGCCCAGATCGTGGATGACCTCGTCGGTCACACGCTGGTTTCGGCGTCGTCGATGGATACTTCGATCCGCGGTTCCGAGGGGGACAAGAGCGCGATCGCCCGCAAGGTTGGCGCACTGCTCGCCGACCGGGCGAAGACGGCCGGCATCAGCAAAGTGGTCTTCGACCGCGGTGGCAATCAGTACGCGGGGCGTATCGCCGCGCTGGCTGACGCCGCCCGCGAAGCCGGACTCGAATTCTAGTTAGGAGATTCGTTCATGCCTGGTCAACAGCGCAGGGGCGGCGGGTCCGGTGGCTCAGAGGGTGGCGGCGGTCGCCGTGAGCACCGGCGCGACGGCGGCGGGCGCGGTAATGCGCCGGCCGAGAAGACCCCTCATCTTGAGCGGGTCGTCGCGATCAACCGTGTCGCCAAGGTAGTCAAGGGCGGTCGTCGCTTCAGCTTCACCGCACTCGTCATCGTCGGTGACGGCGATGGGACGGTCGGCGTCGGTTACGGGAAGGCCAAGGAGGTGCCCGCGGCTATCGCCAAGGGCGTCGAGGAGGCCAAGAAGCACTTCTTCAAGGTGCCCCGGATCGGCTCGACCATTCCCCACCCGGTACAGGGTGAGGCTGCCGCCGGGGTCGTGCTGCTCAAGCCGGCCAGTGCCGGTACCGGTGTCATCGCGGGCGGTCCGGTGCGCGCGGTGCTGGAGTGTGCCGGTATTCACGATGTGCTCTCCAAGAGCCTCGGGTCGTCGAATGCCATCAACATCGTCCACGCGACGATCGCGGCCCTGAAGATGCTGGAGTCACCAGAAGCTGTCGCGGCTCGGCGGGGCTTGCCCGTCGAGGATGTCGCGCCGGCCAAGATGCTTCGGGCTCGTGCCGGGGCGGGGGTCTGACATGGTGCGTCTCAGGGTCACCCAGATTCGTTCCAAGATCGGGGCAAAGCAGAACCAGAGGGAAACGCTGCGGTCGCTCGGTCTGAAGCGGATTCGTGACGTGGTGGTCAAGGAGGATCGGCCCGAGATTCGAGGGATGATCCACACCGTGGCCCACCTTGTTCAGGTGGAAGAGGTCGAGTAGTCCAATGACGATCAGGATTCACCACCTGCGTCCCGCGCCGGGTGCCAAGACCGTGAAGACCAGAGTCGGTCGCGGTGAAGGTTCCAAGGGCAAGACTGCCGGTCGCGGTACAAAGGGCTCCAAGGCACGCAAGAACATTTCAGCGGCGTTTGAGGGTGGCCAGTTGCCACTGCACATGCGCCTGCCGAAGATGAAGGGCTTCCGGAACCGCAACAAGGTCGAGTTCCAGGTGGTCAACCTGGACCGGCTGGCGGAGCTGTTCCCGGAGGGCGGGGCGGTTGGTCCGGAGGAGCTCGCGCTGGTGCGCGCGGTCCGCCCAGGACGTCCCGTGAAGATTCTGGGCGACGGCGATCTCGCTGGGATCGCGCTCCAGGTCTCCGCCCACGCCTTCAGCGGGTCAGCCGCCGCGAAACTTGCGGCTGCTGGCGGGTCGGCCACCGTGCTCGGCGGGAAGTCCGCACAGTAGCTCTGGAAGCCGAGGCGACGTCTTTCATGGCGCCCTCCACCTGCTGGTGACAGTTGGTCTGGTGGGCGCCATGAGGTGTGCCGCTGCTCATGTGCCTGTGATGAACTGACTATCAACCTCAAATCAGGCCAGATCTATCGTTCGGTTCCGAGAGCGGGGATGATCTGCTCCGGGTGGGCTGTTAGAGTTCCCCGCAGTCTGATATATCCGAACAGCAACAGCAGTACAGATCGACCACCCTCACCACTTAGCCGTAACGGATGGGTCCGGGACCGTCCCGCGCCCAGCGGCCATGCCTTGCGCAGGAGGACGAAGTTGCTATCCGCCTTTCTCAGCGCGTTTAAGACGCCTGACCTGCGTAAGAAGTTGATCTTCACTTTATTCATTATCATGATCTACCGGTTGGGGGCGACGCTCCCCAGTCCCGGTGTCTCCTACAGCAACGCGCAGCGGTGTCTGGACATCGTGGGGAGCGGTGACCAGGCCGGGGTGTTCACCCTGCTGAACCTGTTCTCCGGTGGCGCGCTGCTCCAGCTGGCCGTGTTCGCGCTGGGGATCATGCCCTACATCACCGCGAGCATCATCCTGCAGCTGCTGACGGTGGTGATTCCCCGCCTCGAGACCCTGAAGAAGGAAGGCCAGTCGGGGCAGGCGAAGATCACTCAGTACACGCGGTACTTGACCCTTGGGCTCGCAGTGCTCCAAGCCTCGGCGTTCGTCGCCCTGGCCCGCTCTGGGCAGCTGTTCGGCAACCAGTGCGACAGCGCGGATACCATGATCATTCCGGACAGCTCCGCTTGGAAGAGCGGGCTTCCGATGTGGCTGACGGTTACCACCCTGGTGATCACCATGACCGCCGGTACCGGCGTCGTCATGTGGCTCGGCGAGCTGATCACCGACCGTGGCGTCGGCAACGGCATGTCCGTCCTGATCTTCACATCGATCATCGCCCGGCTTCCCAACGAGGGCTACCAGGTCTGGGAGAAGAGCAAGTACACCTTCGCCGGGATTCTCGGTATCGGCCTGCTGGTCATCGGGTTCGTCGTCTTCCTGGAGCAGGCGCAACGCCGAGTTCCGGTGCAGTACGCGAAACGCATGGTCGGGCGGCGGATGTACGGGGGCACGTCGACCTATATCCCGCTGAAGGTGAACCAGGCCGGCGTTATCCCGGTCATCTTCGCCTCCTCGCTGCTCTACCTGCCGCAGCTGTTCACCTCCTTCATGGGCAACAGCACCAACCCGGTCAAGGTGTTCGTCGAGCGGCACCTGGTCGATCAGGGCGATGTGATACACATCACTACATACTTCCTGCTGATCATCTTCTTCACCTACTTCTATGTGTCGATCACCTTTAATCCGACCGAGGTGGCCGACAACATGAAGAAGTATGGTGGTTTCATCCCCGGCATCCGGCCGGGCAAGCCGACGGCTGAGTATCTTGACTTCATCCTGAGCCGTATCACCTTGCCTGGTTCGCTGTATCTTGGCATCATCTCGATCCTGCCCAACCTGTTCATTGGCCTGGTGGGTGGCAATCTCCAGAACTTCCCCTTCGGCGGTACGGCTGTGCTGATCATCGTCGGGGTTGGACTTGAGACGGTGAAGCAGATTGAAAGCCAGCTCATGCAGCGGAACTACGAGGGCTTCCTGCGGTAAAGTTCGATCCGTGCGCCTTTGCCAGGTGCGCTGACGCAGGAGTGGTGCTCCGACGAGAGATCGGGGGAACGACTTGAGGCTGGTGCTGGTCGGTCCCCCCGGGGCAGGAAAGGGTACACAGGCCGAGTTCGTTGCGGCATCCCTGGCAGTTCCCAAGATCTCCACCGGAGACATCTTCCGAGCCAACGTCGCGCACGGGACCCCACTCGGGGTTGAAGCGAAGCGGTACATGGACGCAGGGCTCCTCGTGCCAGACGAGGTCACCGTCACCATGGTGGCCAATCGGCTCGGCGAGCCCGATGCGACCGACGGGTTCCTGCTCGACGGCTTCCCCCGGACGACGCCGCAGGCCATCTCCCTGGACGACCTCTTGGCCGACCTGGAGACGAAGCTGGACGTCGTCCTGGAACTCGTCGTTGACGAGGACGAGGTGATCCGGCGGCTGTCCGGGCGCAGGACCTGCCGCGGATGCGGCAAGATCTGGCACATCGAGTTTGACCCGCCCATCGTCGAGGGGCGCTGCGATCGGTGTGGAGGCGCGCTGTTCCAGCGGAGCGACGACCACGCTGAGACCATCGCGGAGCGGCTGCGGGTCTACACCAGGGACACAGCCCCGCTGACCGAGTACTACGGTGCTCAGGGCAAGCTGGTCGGTGTGGACGGTACCGGCCCGGTGGAGGACGTGACGGTGAGGACGAGCGACGCGTTGCGTTCATATCTCGGATAGGTTCATGGCGAAAAAGACCGTACATATCGAGCTCAAGAGCGAAGACCAGATCGAACTGATGCGGGCGGCCGGGCTTGTCGTTGCCGAGACGCTGGCGGTGCTCCGCGCCGCCGTCGCGCCAGGCGTCAGCACAGCAACCCTGGACGCGCTCGCTGAGGAACACATCCGGGCGGCAGGGGCGATCCCGTCGTTCAAGGGCTATCACGGCTACCCGGCGTCGATTTGCACGTCAGTCAATGAGCAGGTGGTGCACGGCATCCCCGCCCCAGAGCAGGTTCTGGCAGAGGGTGACGTGATCTCCATCGACTGCGGGGCTGAGTTGGACGGCTGGCATGGAGACGCGGCCGTGACGATCCCCGTTGGCCAGGTGCGTCCGGCAGCGCGGCGGTTGCTCTCGGCGGCAGAGGATGCGTTGTGGGCCGGCATCGCGGCGGCGGCGAGAGGGGCGCGGAGCGGCAGGGGCAGGCTGACGGACATCTCGTTTGCCGTGCAGTCGACGATCGAGCGGGCTGGGCGGTACGGGATCGTCGAGGGCTACGGCGGGCATGGCATCGGCAGGGAGATGCATCAGGACCCGTTCGTGCTGAACGTCGGCCGGCCGGGGCAGGGGCCGTCCCTCGTCCCGGGGGTGGTCCTGGCGATCGAGCCCATGGTGACCCTCGGGCGGGCCAGGGTTCGGGAGTGCTCCGACGGCTGGACCGTTGTCACGGCCGATGGTTCGCTGGCGGCGCACGCGGAGCACACCATGGCGATCTGCGCCGACGGCGTCTGGGTGCTCACCGCGCCCGACGGCGGGCGGGGCCGTCTGGGGCATCTGGTGACCGCCAGGCAACCCGCGGTCCCAGCTACCTGACCGGGGCGATGCTTGGTGGGCTAGGACTAGGGCCGGGGCCAGGATCGGGGCCAGGATCGGGGCCAGGGCCGGGCCGCAGCGAGTGCGCCCATTTGCCCTGGCCGTAGCAGACGCGTAGACTTCCGTGCTGGCGCACAGCGTCCACTCTTGCCTGCCTGTCCTGCGCTTCGGCAGGTGGCGAGAGCCGCGGCTGGAGGACCTGCGAGCCACCCAATCAGACCTGATGTCAGGTAGTGGAGGACATGCCAAAGAAGGATGGGGCCATCGAGATCGAGGGCCGAGTCGTCGAGCCTCTCCCGAACGCGATGTTCCGGGTCGAGCTCGCCAATGGCCACAAGGTCTTGGCTCATATCAGTGGCAAGATGCGACAGCACTACATCCGTATCCTGCCAGAAGACCGGGTCGTCGTGGAACTGTCGCCCTACGATCTGACCCGGGGGCGCATCGTCTACCGCTACAAGTGACCATTGACCATCAGGTCGCGAACGTCCGCTGCCGCCTTGCTGCCCGTCATCGTTCGGACAGTGAGGTGTGTGTCGGGGGTGTCAGCTGGTAACGGTCGGTTCTTGTCGCTCGGGCACCGGGCGCGGAAGGAAGTCAGGCACACCGTGAAGGTCAAGCCGAGCGTTAAGAAGATCTGCAACAAGTGCCGGATCATCCGGCGCCACGGACGGGTCATGGTCATCTGCGATGACCCGCGCCACAAGCAGCGTCAGGG
>JAFGOK010000179.1 GCA_016926535.1 Micromonosporaceae bacterium
CCTGAGGTGTCCGGATTCAGGAATTTGCTGGCTGTCCTGGCCCCACCCCAATGGCTAAAGTCAATGTATCTAAATGTCAGGAGGATCAAACCCACCAGGGGTACCGCAGCAAGCACGGATGGCCTCCTCCAATTCTGGGTCCTCATCGTCTGCCATACGGCAAGCGGAAGACCAACGAATATGAAGATTTTCGACAGTGAGAGAAGACCACCAAGAATGATGATAACCTCCGTCGCAGCCAGTACCAGTGGGCGATGCCGGAAGAGATTGATCGCTGCCAACATCGTGATGCTGTACACCTCCCCCGCTTCGGCAGGATGGCCAAATATCCCACTGAACCGTCCCGTCGTTTCCGCCAGTTCGGCGGTAGTCGTCTCAGCGCTATCGTTGCTCCAGAACAGTTCCAGAATTGACGGATGTCCGTACAGCAGAGAATGCAGAGCTAGCATCACGTTGATGCAGGAACACACGATCAGCACCGAGCTGGCGGTGACTAGCACACATCTTAGATTCGATTCAGAATCAACGAGTGTCAAGATGATGAACAGGACAGCCAGTGGAAGAATGATGTTGTCGGCACCGGCGAGCACCGTTCGGGCAACGCCATATGACGTACTGTTGACCACTGGGTTGGCCAATGCGATTACAGCTTGCACGCACATGAGTCCAATGACAACGGTCGCGCTGCCCTGAAGGCGGATCCTGGTCCACCTGCCAGCGGCCAGGCACAGCAAGAAGGCGCAGTAGACGGCAACCTGCTCAGTACGCACTCCGGGAAAGCCGATATAGGGTCCGTATGCGGACAGCAGGATAATTCCCACGAATGCACTCGGTAGCCAATACGCGTTCGTGGGTGCCGTTGTCGTGTCTGGCGTTTTCACGCTAGTCGCTGGTACCATTCTCCGACCCGGCCGAATGTCGCATTCTGACTCCACCCGGTTCTCGCAATCTCCTGCGCGATCTCGCTCAGCTTTGTCCACAACTGTTTGGGTGCTTCCAGAACGGAGACGATCCGTCGTTCCATTTGGATTTCGTCAAGGGGATCTACCAGACTGTCCGGGAGTCTCACCTCGACGAGTTCCCGCAGGGGAGCGATGTCGCCGACGATCGGAACAGCGCCACAGCCCATCCCCTCCAGCACCGAGTTGGGCGTTCCGTCGTTGAGGGACGGGGACACCAGAACCAGCGATCGTCTGTACATTTCGGCGAGCTTTGCCCTGGAGAGATTCCCTGTCAAGATAATCCGGTCCGGATGCTGGGCTTGACTGCGAATGTTTTCGGCCTCCTTGTTGCCGGCGAGTCTTGCGGCGACGAATTCGACGTTGCGGTTCTTTCGCGTTATCCGGTCGGCGACACGCAGGAAGCCCGCGTAGTTGATCGACGATCCAGCTCCGCGCGGGCAGAAGATTCGGTCTCGCTGTTCGTACACGCTTTGTCGGGCGCAGAACAGGTCCGAGTCATATCCCATGTTGCCGGCAGCCACCAAGTCTATCGCTTCAAGTGGCGCGCCCCATTGCCGCGCCAGTGCTATGTCGCGGTGGCAGTCCGCATGCAGACCGCGCAGGTTGGCCAGCGAGCGTCTGGTTTCAGCAGCGAGCAGCGCTGCGGCGGGTGCCTGCTTCGCCAGGTCCTGACCCCAAACGCTGATTGCCGTCGGCAGGTCGGCAGCGATTGACGTGGCGGCGATTCCCTCAAACGGAATTCGCAGGGCATGAAGAACATCAGGTTTGAAGTAACGGGCCAGGCGAGCGATGTCCTTCCCCAGCCGTCGGGCGATCAGGAGTTCCAGCGACAGTTCGATACATCCAGTACCCTCTGGTGTGGACAGATGATTGGCGTTCCGTGGCACTGAGGCCCGACCTCGCCTCAAGGCTGATCTGACGGAATCCAGTACTGTGGGGTGGGTCGTGCTGAACGACCTGACCCGGCTCAAGGCGTCGGACGGTTCATGGACCACACAACGCCGTATGTGATCGGGTAAGGATGCTCGTTCCGCGGGGTGCAGTCGTCGGCTGCTCAGGACTACCGGGTGTATGCCGATCCTGGTCAACCCATGAACCCAGCCGATGGAGTGGGGGCTCCTCATGTCGGCGACAAGCAGAACGCGCATGACTGGATCTCCTTCGGGGGAGCCCATCGCGACGCTCGTATGCCATAGCACCACCACCCACCGCCTCTGTCGCGCGATGCGCGTCCAGCCCGGCCATGATGATCTCCCTACGTCCATGGATTCGGACGCTCGGTTGGGCTGTGCAGGGGTGCTGCGGGGAATCCCCAGATCGTTGATTCTTCTGCGGTAGTCCCAAATCGGGACAACACATACAAATCTACTCGATCTTGGTGGTTTGGTGCGATATCAGTCACTCAATCGGGAGTGCCCGCCTGGCTGGTTCTGTGTTCCAGGCTGGCTAGCGGAGCTGTCCCCGCTCCCTTCTGACAATGGTCCGCTTTCCCTTGATCATGGTCCCTCTCAAGGCTTCGATCACGTCATTCGCGGCGGCATGGGGGACCTCGACCAGCGAGAACCGATCCGCGATATCGATCGCCCCGATCTCCTTGCCGGGCAACCGGGACTCGCCCGTGATGGCCCCGACGAGATCCTGGGGACGGATCCCGGAGCCACGACCAGCCCCGACGAACAGCCGGGTCATTCCATTCGCCGGTGGTCGCCCGCCGCTGTGCGGGCGCCCGCCGCCTGAGGGGGCGCGCCCGCAGCGCTCGGAGCCATGGTCGTCGCGCCGTCCGCCGTCGCGCCGTCCGCCGTCGTAGCGTCCGCCGTCAGGGCGTCCCCCGTCGTAGCGTCCGCCGTCCCGCCGGCCGGAGAGCTGGCGGCCGATCCTCGGCGCCACCTCGGGGATCTCCTCCTCGTCCGTCACCGCCCCGCGGGACTCGTGGGCCATCTTGATCGCTGCAAGCGCGATCTCCAATGGGTCGAAGCTGTCCGCCAGGGACTCGACGAGGGCCCGGTACTGGTCCAGGCCGGTCGTTGCCAGGACCTGTTCCAGGGCGGTTCTGGTCGACGCGAGTCGCTTCTCGCGGAGGGCAGCGACGCTCGGGACCTTTTCGACAGCGATGCGTTGCCTGGTGACCCGCTCGATCGCCTTGAGGAGCCGGGTCTCCCGTGGTTCGGAGAGGGTGATGGCGACGCCCTCCCTGCCGGCGCGCCCGACCCGCCCGACCCGGTGGACGTACGCCTCCGGAGCCGAGGGGACGTTGTAGTTGACGACATGGGTCAACTGCTCGACGTCCAGCCCTCGTGCGGCGACATCCGTCGCGACCAGCAGGTCCGCCGTGCCGGACCGCAACCGGCCCATGACCCGGTCCCGCTGCTCCTGGCCCATGCCGCCGTGCAGGGCCTCCGCCCGGTAGCCCCGACCGTTGAGCGTCTCGGTCAGCTGATCGACCTCTTCGCGGGTACGGCAGAAGACGATGGTCGAGCCCGGTTCTTCGACATCGAGAATGCGGCCGAGGGCTGCTGGCTTGTAGGCCCGTGGGACGATATAGACGTTTTGTCGAAGAAGCGGCGGTTCGCCGGCGACGGTCGTTTGCTGGCTGATATGGATTCGCACCGGATCGGTGAGATGCCGGCTGGCGATGCCGTTGATCCTGGCCGGCATGGTTGCTGAGAACAGCAGCGTCTGGCGCTCTGGGGGGGTGGCTTCGAGGATCGTTTCGATGTCCTCCGCGAACCCCATGTCCAGGATCTCATCGGCCTCGTCGAGCACGACCATCGTCAACTGGGTCAGATCGAGCGTCCCGCGGCGCATGTGGTCGAGCGCCCGCCCCGGCGTCGCGACGACCACGTCAACGCCCAGCTCGAGGGCGCGAAGCTGGCGGCCGATCGGCTGACCGCCATAGATCGGGACAACTCGGGCGTCAAGCACGCGACCATAGCGGGCGATCGCTTCGGCAACCTGGATCGCCAGCTCCCGGGTCGGAACGAGGACCAGCGCCATCGGGGCGGTCTCGGGACGACTGGCCGGCAGCCGCTCGAGGATGGGCAGCGCGAACGCGGCGGTCTTGCCGGTCCCGGTCGCCGCCTGCCCGAGCAGGTCATGGCCGGCGATGAGCGGGGGGATGGCAGCCTTCTGGATCGGGGTCGGTTCCTCGTACCCGAGGCTGGTCACAGCGTGCAGCAACTCCGGACGAAGGGTGAGATCATGGAAGGCAGTCACGTCGTCGGTTGTTGCCGGGGGCATGCTTTGAGCTCCTTGAGACGGGGTGCGTGCGCGCAGGGCGCGCATGACAACACTCCCATCCCCGGATATTGGCCGATGCGGCGGCCCCTGATCTGTGCTCTGTGACATCCCAGGAGCCGCCGCGAAGCCAGCGGCGGCCGTCTCAGCCGGCGCGTTCCGCCGCGACGAGTTCTGCCAGTTGCACGGCGTTGAGCGCCGCCCCTTTGCGAAGATTGTCGCTGGAGCAGAACAGGGAAAGGGCATACTCGGCCGTCTCGTCCCGGCGGATCCTGCCGACGTAGGTCGGGTCCTGGCCCGCGGCCATCAGCGGGGTGGGGATATCGGTCAGCACAACCCCGGGTGCCTCGGCCAGCAGCGCGCGGGCGCGGTCTGCGCTGATCGGTCGGGCGAACCGCGCGTTGATCTGGAGTGAGTGGCCGGTGAACACCGGAACCCGCACGCAGGTGCCAGCAACGGTCAGGTCTGGGATTTCCAGGATCTTGCGGCTTTCGTTGCGGAGCTTCTGCTCCTCGTCGGTCTCCGCGGAACCGTCGTCCACCAGCGCCCCAGCCATCGGTAGCACGTTGAACGCGATGGGTCGGGCGAACTTCTCCGGGGCGGGGAAGGAGACCGCCTGACCGTCGAACGTCAGGGCGCTCGCACTCTCGATGACCGCTTTGGCCTGCTCGTGTAGCTCCCGGACGCCAGCGAGCCCCGCGCCGGAGACGGCCTGGTACGTCGCGACCGTCAGACTGGTCAGCCCGGCCTCGACATGCAATGGCTGGAGGACCGGCATCGCCGCCATCGTGGTGCAGTTGGGGTTCGCGACGATGCCCTTCGGCCGGTTCGCGAGGGCGTGCGGGTTGACCTCGGAGACCACCAGCGGCACGTCGGGGTCCATGCGCCAGGCCGAGGAGTTGTCGATGACGACGGCGCCCGCCGCGGCTACCCGGGGAGCCAGTGCCTTGGAGGTCGCACCCCCGGCGGAGAACAGGACAATGTCCAGACCTGTGTAGTCCGCAGTCGAGGCGTCCTCGACTGTGATCGTTTCATCGCCCCACGTCAGGGTGCGGCCTGCGGAACGGGCAGAGGCGAACAGCCGGAGTTGCCGGAGGGGGAACTTGCGCTGGGCGAGTACGTCCCGCATCACACCGCCGACCTGTCCGGTCGACCCAACGATGCCGATCCTCATCTTGAAACCCCAATGCTCGACTGACCGGTTTTCGCCGATCATAGGGTGCCACGCGCGTTGGCCATACCGAGATTTGCCAGGGCGTCGGCGCGCTCGTTGCCAGGATCACCGCTGTGACCCTTGACCCAGAGCCACTCGACATCGTGCCGGGCGACCGCCTGATCTAGCCGCTGCCAGAGGTCAGCGTTCTTCACCGGTTGCCGAGCGGCGGTCTGCCACCCGTTGCGTTTCCATCGGGGCAGCCAGGACCTGATCCCGTCCCGGACGTACGTGCTGTCGGTGTGGAGCCGGACCGGCATGGGACGCTTCAGGCTCTCCAAGGCCTCGATCGCCGCAGTCAGCTCCATCCGGTTGTTGGTGGTCCCGGCGGCCTCCCCGCCACAGAGCTCCTTGACGTGCTCCCCGAAGCGGAGCAGGGCGCCCCAGCCACCAGGCCCGGGGTTGCCGCTGCACGCGCCGTCGGTGTAGATCTCCACGACCTTGCCGGGTTCCTGGTGTGCCACACAGCGAATATAGGGGCTGCGCTGGCCGAGACGCCTCAGCCGTCGCAGGCGGGTTCGTTGACCCCATCGGATGCATTTGGCTGAGGGCCCGAGGGTACGAGGTGTTCGCGGTCAACCCCAACGCTGAGCTGTAAGGCGCGGCTCGCCCGAC
>JAFGOK010000756.1 GCA_016926535.1 Micromonosporaceae bacterium
CAACACAGCGGTCACGACAAGCACCCCAACCAGTCGCTTCAGCACCAGACCTCCCTCAGCGGTCACAGCTCACCCCGAGCCTACGACCGATCCACCTCCGGCCACACCAAGGCGATCTACGCCCCGGCACCACCCGGCACCACCGGACTACCGGCCCGGCTAGTTGGGCAGGCCCTTCTTCAGCCCCCACTCGATGGCCTTGTACTCCAGGCCCGACACCAGCGGATCCTTGTCCGACGGGGAGTTGTACCTGACCCTCCTGGAGCGGCACCCCATGCACAACGGAGTGGTCTGCCGGGTGGCATTGGCCATCGGGGCGGACCCGCCGACGTAGGATTCCCTCCACCGCACCGACTGGCGGGTGTAGTGCTCGCCGGAGACCGCATCGTGCCCGTCACCCGCGCTCTCATTGTCACCCTGCGAGTATTGGCCTACCTTGCCCTTGTTCGGCCGAGCGGAGGCCTTGGTGCTGGCGTTGGTGAGGTTGTACTCGACCACCGGGTTGCCGTTGGCGTCGGCACCGACCACCTTCCAGGTCAGATCGTACGAGCCGAGGAAGGACAGTGCCCACTGCATGCCCTTCTCACCACCAGTCGCGATGCCGATCGCGTTGTTGAGCGCCGCCATCTTCCGCTCTTCCGGAGTCATTCTCGACATGTGGAAGTGGGCCGTGTCGTAGGACTTGCCGTTGGCGATGGCCGCCTCGATCTGCGCACGCGCCGCATCGATGGTCACCAGCTTCTTCACGTCCTCGGTGAATGGATCGCCATCGCGGAAGTACTCGGTGGTGACACAGATGTCCATCCCCTCCGGGCAACCCGCCTGCTCGGCGGCGGTCCACTGGGCGAACAGGTTCTCGGTACGCATCCGATTCCCACCGCTGCGTTGGCAGTACTCCGGGGTTGCCGAAGAGCAGGTGGCTGGCGCAGCCGGGGCGAGCCCGAAGCGTCCCCCGGGGTCGCGCAGCAGTTGCAGCATCGCCTGAAGCGCGGCCCGGACCGCCCGTGCGATCGCGCCGCCGATCGGGTCGGTACCGCCCGGATCGGACAGCGTCACCGGATTGTTCGCGGCGTATGAGTAGCCGTTGAGCTGCTGCGGAGTGTCGTTGTTGAGTTCAGGGTCCACCGAGATGAACCGCCCGGTGGTGGGGTCGTACTCGCGGGCGCCGAGGTGCACCATGCCACTGGCGTCCTGGGTGCCGCCGAGGAACCCCTTGTCGTCGGGCCACCAACTCGGTGCCTCACCCCGCACGGAGCCGTATGGGGTCATCCGACGCCTGGTGATGGCCCCGGTGCTCGCGTCGACGGTGCAGGTGCTCGTGCCGTGATGATCGCTGATCAGGTAACTAACCCTGTCCGGGGTGCGTACGGCCACCACGGTGTCGCCGAAGCTGTAGTACCTGGTGGCGGTGACCTGCCCGGTGACGGTGTTCAGGCGCAACTCGGTGGCTCCCAGGTAGAGCGTGGTCACCCCGGGTGCCTTCTGCACCAGCCGATTGCCGTCAACGTCGTAGACCAGGCTGGTGTCCTTGCCTGCGGCCGAGTAGGTGGCCAGATTCCCCTCGGCGTCCCACGCGAAGGTCTCGGTCCCAGCAGCCGTCTCCCGGGTGACCATGTCACCGTGTTCGTTGTACGTGTAGGCGGCCTGGGTCACGTCGTCGCGGACCACCGAGGCCAGGGTGTGCGGCTGGTCGCCGTCGGCTGCGGCATACCGGTAGTCGCTGGTCGTGGCCGCACCGCTTGTTGCGAGGTCGGTCTGCGAGGTCCGGTCCCCCACGTCGTCGAACGACCACGTCTGGTGATACGGATCCGTCCCGCCCACCCCGGTGGCCGCCGCGCCGCCGTCGCACGTGGCCGGGTCGGTGACTGTGCTGCTCCATGCCTCGGTCATCCGGCGGTAGCCGTCGTAGCTGAAGCACTGTGTGTCGACCTCGCTGCCCTGCGGCGTGTCGGCGATGGCAAGCACGTTGCCCGCCGCGTCGTAGCGATAGTGGGCGTCCACGTCGACCGCCGGCGCGTTCTGCCGGTCCAGGCGGCTGCGGGTCAACCGGCCGGTGCCCCGCTCGTACTCGAACGTCTGCCACGCCTTCGCGCCGGTGCCATTCCAGAGGGTCAGTTGCAGCAGTTCGCCGAGGGCACCGTAGCGGGTCTTGTTGTTGTCGTCGTTGACTACGTATGGGGTCAGACCGGTCAGGGCCAGAGGCCGTTGGAGGTCGTCGTAGGTGGTGACTACGTTTTCCGCCGGCAGGCCGCCCGCTGCGGGGTAGCCGACGCCGCGGACCGTCCCGTCCGGGTTGTAGGACGTGGTGACGTCGTAGGTGCCCGCCAGCGCGACCCCGGCGTCCTTCGGGATGATGTAGGTGGTTTTCAACGGCCGGTACCTGGCATCACGCTGCGGCACCGTCGTGTAGTAGACGGCGCTACCGACCAGGCGGGCGCTGCCGGCCAACTCGCCCTTGTAGTAGGTGTCGTAGGTCCAGGTCGCCAGCTTGGTCCCGGTGCCAGGCTGCCCGGCCCACCGAGCGGTGACTCTCCCGATTTTGTCGTAGACCGAAGAGATCACCTGATGCCGCGAGTCCTCCTCCGAGGTCATCCGGTTGAGTGCGTCGTAGGTGAAGTGGCTGGTACCCGCGTCGGGGTCGTCGGATTCGACCAGGTTGCCGCGCTGGTCGTAGCGGTAGTTCCAGACCGCGCCGATCGGATCGGTGATCGTTTCGATTTTGCCGTTGGCACCATAGGTGTACCGGGTGATGGTGTTCGGGCCGCTGAGGCTGCTGTTGCAGTACTCGATCAGCTCGGTGGTGTGTCCCCTGGCGTCGACGGTCGTGGTCCGCGGGGTGCCGCCCTGCGGCGGCAGTGTGGTGGTGCGCTCCCCGTTGTAGCTGGTCGTCGTGCGCCAGCGCTCGTCACCGGCGACCGTGAATATCTCAGCGACGATCCGGCCTGCACCGTCGTAGCGGTATTGCTTGGCGCTGTTGACGGTGCCGTCAGGCACCACGAGCAACCCGTCGCCGGCCTGGCCCGTGGCCACGTACGGACCGGTGGCCGTGTCGACCTGGCCGGTGGGCAGGAACGTGGTGTCGCCGAGTAACCAGGTACCGCCCGGCCCCTGCGACTGGGTCTGGCGCACCCGCAGCAAGCTGTCAAGGATCTGGTGGGTCGCAGCGTAGCCACCGTCGTTCCTGACCTTCTCGGTGGTGACCACCGACGGCTTGTCGGCGCGCACCAGGTAGCTGTACCGGGAGTTGGGCGAGAAGCCCTGGTCCTTGGGCCGGTCGGGCAGCCACACAGCGGTGAGCCGGCCCAGCCCGTCGTAGGCCAGGTCGGTCTTGCGGAGGTTGGCGTCGGCACTCCTGATCGTCTGGCCATAGGTGGGCGAGGTCTCGGTGACCGTGCTGTGGCCCATCTGGTTGGTGACCGTGGTCTTCGTACTCAGCCCGTTGGTCAACTCATAGGCCGTCGTGGTGACACCGCCCGCCGGGTCGACCAGCCTGGTCTGCCTGCCGAACCTGTCGACCACCATCGTGGTGGTCAGATAATTGGTGGTGGTGCCGTCGTCGCGCTCGAGCGTCTCCCGGCGGGTGACATCGCCCTTGGTCGGGGCGGCGCCATAGTCCTGGTTGTCGAAGCTCAGTCGCTCTGAGGACAGTAGTCGGGTAGCCCGGTCGGGCACCACGTCGCAGCGCACCGAAAAGGTCTCGGTGAGTCTCGGATACTTGATCATGTTTCGAGCTGGGTTGTCGGCGTACTCGGTGCGCTGACAGGTGTCATCGTCGGGGGTACCGATGTCGCCGAGATCCTCGATGGCGGTGGTCTGGCCCGTGGTGTGGTTGTAGCTGGTATTGGTCCTGGCTTCTCGCCACACCGGAGCGTCCTGCTCGGCAGGAGCCAGCGGCGTCAGGACCCGCTCGACGCCGACCTTGACCATGGTTGCCTTCCTCGTGCCCCACGACTCGGTCTGCGTGTGGGTCACCCACAGCTCCGGCCGACTGATCTTCCTGGAAGTCACCTCAGCCCCGTTGTAGGTGATGGTCTCCAACTCCGTGCCAGCCAACTCGTCGGCGTCGACGTATTCGGCGCCGGCGTCGTCGGTGACCTTCACCGACCGGGTGCCACCGCCGGGCGCCGCGTCCCCATCCATGCCCCGGAAGAAGTAGTGGTCGACTCGTCCGGTAAGCGTCTGCATGCTCCCGGTGCGAACAATGACCTTCGGGTAGCCGCGCCACTCTGACCAGGTGCGGTCCTCGTCCTTGGTGATGCCGTCCGGGGCTGTCTTGCGCCACGCTCCGCCGACCAGTGGGTCCTTGTCGCCGAAGCCCTGGCTCTCGTACTGGTAGGTGGTCACCATGTCTGGGCTGCCGCCGGTCTGGTCGACCTGGATCACCGACTCGACCACATACTTGTGGAACCAGTCGGTGATGTCGTCGCCGTCGTGTGGGCTCCACTTCACTGGGAAGCAGCGCCTGGTGCTGTTGCCCTCCGTGGGGACGTTGCCCGGACCGCAGTCTGCGGATGCGTAGTTGACCCTGATCTGGGCGCCGCTGTCGGTGATCACCGCGTTGAGTCGGTAGCGGTTGAGCGGTGCGAGCATGTCGGTGTCGGTGTCGATCCGGTTGGGTAGTTGCCCGCCCACGAGCTTCACCGGCGGCATCGGCGTGCGGGTGCCGTCGAGGCCCGCGTGGTCGATCTGGTCCAGCCACAGCGTCTTGGAGCCGTCGCCATTGTCGGTGAAGGTGTGGGTGAGCCTCCACTCCTCCACTGGAGTCCAGGCATCGGCGCCGCGGATCTCCGTGGTAATCGCGGTCAGGCGCTTGCGGGTCCAGAAACTCGCGGCCCCCTGAGTGATCTTGCAGTGGGTCCCCACGTCGCAGTTGCGGTCGAAGGGCACGTCGGGCCAGGCGTTGGCGGTGTCGGCGGTCAGCGCCGACTCCGCGCAGGAGATCGTGTCGGTGGACAGGCATCGCTCGGCGGTGTCGAACCGGATCCGCGCTGGCGCCGGCGCGCTGTAGACCGCGCCGTCGGCCTGACCGTAATCGATACGCTTGAGGTAGCCGCCGCGCACGTATGACGCGCCGTTGACGTCCGTGTCGGCGGTCTTGGCGTAGGCGTTGATCTCCTTGCCGTAGTAGTAGGCGATGACGTTGCCGTGGACGTCCTTGACGTAGTCGAGATTCCAGCGCCACCCCTGGTCGCAGAACGAGTCCTCCCACCCGGAGCTCGCGTGGCACGGCTCGTTCGGGTCGTCGCCGGAGATCGGCACGGTCCAGGTGGCGCCGGTCTCCTCCCGTCCGGTATTCCAGCCCGGCAGCCGGTTGAGTCCGAAATAGTACTCGGTGCCATCGGTGGTGATGGCCCGCCAGTACTCGCCATCGTTGTCGCCGTTGGTGGCGCCCGTGAGCCGCTCGATCCTGGTGCCGTCGTCGGAAGTCAGCTTCCAGAGGTTGTCGTTGACCTTCACAAGGTCGCCAGACCTCCCACCCAGCGCTATCGAGGCATTCTGGAACGCCCAGCACTGGTCGCCGTAGTTCTCGTGACCATCGTCGGAACACGGCCGATAACGCCGTTCGATGTAGCCAGGCTCGTAGGTGAACCCCTCGCCGATCCAGGAGCCCTGATTGTTCGTGGCCGACGTCCGCGTGTCGACCGCCTGCGACTGATAGCTCAGTGTCACCTCGGGTACCAGCCCTCCGGGGGTCGGCGGCGAGCGCAGCGGGTACGTCCAAGCGAAGCCGCCGGAGGCCAGCGAAACGTCCCACTTCGACGACGGCGCTAGCTTGGTCGCCTCATAGCTGCCCTGCGAAGACGTGTCGTCGCCCTCTGCGGCGAGCACCGCCGCCCCGGCGGACAGGTCGACCGTGGCCGAGAGGGTCCGGGCCGCGCTGTCGTTGTGGGAGACTACTGGGGTGCCCCGCTGGCACCCGGCCACCTGCGGCGTGGTCAGCGCGCATGCAGGCAGAGCAACGAACCGCAGCCGCGCGCCGTAGTCACCGCCAAACGCGTCGGCGAAGTCCCGGTAGTCGATCGACACCCGCACCGGACCAGCAACCTCAGCGTCCGGCGCACCGACCACCAGCACCGGGCCGCTGGCCCCCGTCCTGGTCGATCCGCTCTTGTCAAGCACCCGGACCCGCACCCGGCCGGCGGCCGTGCTGCCCGCGGTCCCGGCGACGGCCCGGGACGCTGCGGTGACCGCCACTGGCATGCCACCGACCGCCGTACGCCGGGGCGTGCCACCGAGATCCAGGTCGACGCTGCCAGCCTGCGGCCAGCGAACCTTCGGCGGCGCCGTCAGCGCCGCTGCCGCCGCCTGATTCGGCGGCTCGACGTACCGCACCGCCTGAAGCCGGCCCGGGGCCGGCTTCGGCTGTGCTGCGGTTGCCGGTGCTCCGCGGGTCCGCGGACCGGCGAATGCCGGTTGTTCGACCCCGGCCAGCACGACAGCCACGCTGGTGACCATGGCGACGGCACGGACGAGCACACGGTGCGACGATGAACCTCGTGGCGCGGTCAGCATGGCAACGCTCCGATTGGTGGGGACTGCGCGCTGGAGCGAGACGCTCCACAGGCGCGGCGGGGCGGGGTGGGTCACAGGTTGGGCAACGGGGTAAGGCTGGCCAGTTGGGCGATCGTGACTTGGTCCAGGACGCCGGAGTAGACGCGCAGTTCGTCGATGGTGCCTGCCAGGTACTGGCCCCACTCGCCGTCGACCAGTGCCCTGCCGATCTGTAGCCCCCCGGCGTCGACGGCCCAGGTCGCTGGCACATCGGTGGCACTGCCGACCATCTGCCCGTCGACGTATAGCCGAACGCTGCGGTATGCGGCGTCGTAGGTCATGGCCACCAACTGCCCGCCGGTGACCGACGGGTCCGGCCGCAAGCTTTCCCCACTGACCACTGTGCTCGCTGGGGTGTCAGTGTCTGCGACTGGTAGCACCACCCGCCACCGGGCGCCGCCGGAGTCGTCCGGGGCGCAGCCCAGGTCAAAACCGCTGGCGCGGACGCCCGGCTGGGAAAGCAGCGTCATGGGCCGGGTAGTGCACCCGGTCGCCAACTGGACCCTGCCAACAACGGTGAAGCTGCCGTCGGTGAGGACCACCGGCTCCGCCGTGGCTGCGTACCCGCTCACGCCATCGAGGACCACGTGGCCCTCGCCGACCAGTGGAACCGAGGCAAACGGGTCGTAGCCCGGCTCGTCAGGCGACAACCGTCGATAGTGCGTCGCGCCGCCGAAAACCTGCAGTTCCAGCGCCGGCTCCAACTCGACGGTCGGGCCGTAGCCCGGGCTGCGCCCAACCA
>JAFGOK010000180.1 GCA_016926535.1 Micromonosporaceae bacterium
CGACAACACGGCCGTTCGCATGTGCGGCCGGGTTGTCCCAGCACTGGAAATCAACGACATCCTCGCGGCCAAGGGATTCGTCCACACGAGGGTTGAACCCGTCGCGAATCCCAACCGACTTCCTCCTTTCGATTGCCCTCTGGGTGAACGGCTACCATGACGGAATTCGGCGAATCATGTCCTCCATCGAACGCGGTCGAGTCGCGACCAAGTACGGCGCTGACTCCAATACGCTCGGCGCTTCTCGCCACGAGGCGGGCATCATGTTCGGAGCCGACGGATCCCCAAAACTCACTTATGCCCTTTTCGCTGATGGTCTCGGCGATATCGACAATTATGGAGCAACCCATCCAGCCGTTCAGGCTCATGCCGTCATCGGTCGAACCATGTTCGACGCCGTCGATGCTGTTGCCGCCCCTGCCGCGACACCCCGCCACCTCGTGGAGGAGTTCCAAGCCGTCGACGGAGGGTGAGCCGTGAAAGAAAGATCCATCGGTATTCACGATCCGCGACATCCCCCGCACGGCCTCCAGCAGTAGACCTCTGCCCAGGCGGGGCGACGGGCCGTGACAAGGGCTTGCCGAATCCGGCCGTCGCCCCGCACAGTGCCCATCATGCTGACGTTTTCCGACCTGCTGGGTCAGACCGTTGCGACGTTCGATGCCGACGGCACCGATCCGGATGGGCCGGTCGCACGTCGCGGCCTTCTCCTCGCCGCCCACGCCGGCCTGACAGTCCATCGATGCTCGCCAATGAATGATGGTTGGGGCCTTTACGCCGTCGCCATCGACGAGGCCATCGCCGTACTCCACGCGGACCTCCCCAACGATCTTGTGCTCGATGCCGACACGCCCGAGGCGGGAGAGGACGAACCAGGTCTCCGCCATCAAGTTCGGACACTCGTTGAATGCCTTGCCCAGCACTATGCCGAGGCCGCGGCCGGGTACGGACCAGACAACGGCGACAAACCGTGGCGGCGCCAGGTGTGGGCGAAGGTCGCACATCGCCTGGATGACGCCGTGTCCCAATTGACATAAGACATGGTTTTACTGCGGCAATATACGACTGACGGGATTTTTTGGCATGCCGCCCCGCAAATACTGACGCCTGCCGCAGCGGGATCTTAAGCTTCGATGAAGCGAGCCAATTTAGCGAAACTGGTGCTACCGCGGAGCGATCACGTTGCATAGTCTGTCGCGGTGAATCATGACGACCACGACCCGCGCTGGAGCCGCGGGGGAATGGCCGACGGTTCTGTTGCCAGCCAGACGCCGCGCCGCCGCCCCCGGCCGCGCCGCCAGAAACCGGCGCTGCGGCTACGCCGGCTTGCGGCCATTCTGCTGACGGCGACCCTCGGTTCACTGATCGTCGTCGCGTTGTCCGCTGCCATGCTGCCGCCGAAACAACCCGTCATGATGGCTGACCCAGTGTTCGACTCCGCAGCCTTCTACGCAGCACACGCCGGCACGAGCAGAGCCTCTCGGAACAGCGTTCGAGCGAGCCACCCGGAACTGCCGGAGTCAGCTCTGGTGCCTCCTCCCCCGCCGGTCGCCGGGCTCAACCAGACCCAGACCTACAACGCGTACATCATTGTCGAGGTCGGCAAACAGATGAAACTGCCGAAACGCGCCTACGTCGTCGCGATCGCAACGGCCCTGCAGGAAACCCGGCTCCGGAATCTCGCAAATCCCAAGGTCCCGGCCTCGATGAAGCTCCCCCACGACGGCACCGGGACCGACCACGACTCGGTCGGGCTGTTCCAGCAGCGGCCAAGCATGGGATGGGGCACGGTCGCGCAACTCATGGACCCACCGCAGTCGGCGGCCCGGTTCTACGCCAAACTCGCCAAGATCAAAGGGTGGACCGGGCTCAGCATTACTGGAGCGGCCCAGGCCGTCCAACGATCGGCCTATCCCTCGGCGTACGCGGATGAGGAACCTCAGGCCCAGCGGATCGTCAACGCCCTCACCGGATAGGGATCCGAGCTCATCACGGTGTCACCGTGTCACCGTGTCACCGGCCTCAGCCGGGCGCGACCTGGTGGTTGGCCCTTCGAAGCAGTTCTGCGGCGAGGACGTCCGGTGGCTGTGGCCTGGCGAACAGGAATCCCTGAGCCCGCTGACACTCCATGCCCCGGAGCAAGGCGGCCTGTTCCTCGCTCTCGACTCCCTCCGCGACTGTCTCAAGGCCCAGGGTGTGCGCCATGTCAATGATGGAGCGCGTCAACGCCGCAGCACTCGGATCGCTGGTGATCGGCGTGACGAATGCTCGGTCAATCTTGAGAATGTCCAGCGGAAACCGCCGCAGATAGGCCAGCGAAGAGTACCCCGTCCCGAAGTCATCCAGGGCGAGACGCACGCCGAGGGCTTTGAGGTGGCGCAGCACGGGCAGGACCGTGTCATCGGCCAACTCCGACTCCGTCAACTCCAGTACAAGGCACTGCGCTGGCAGGCCGGATTCGGTCAGAGCGTCACGGATGTCGTTCACCAGGCTGGGATCGGTCAGCTGCCGGACGGACAGGTTGACAGCGACAGTGAGGCTGCTGCCGGTCGGGGTCTGCCAGCCACTGGCCTGGCGGCACGCCTCCTGGAGCGCCCATCGCCCGATCTGGACAATCATGCCTGTGTCCTCTGCGATGGGAATGAACTGCCGTGGTGGGACCGCTCCCCGGCCGGGGTCAGTCCACCGCAACAGCGCCTCGGCCGATCTGATCTCTGCGGTGTCCAGGTCGACGCATGGCTGGTAGTACAAGCGCAGACCCTCAGCCACCACCGCCCGGCGCAAAGCCTCCTCCAAGGCGACCCGTTCCCGCAGGCGCTGTTGCATCGCCGGCTCGAACACCGCCCATCGGTGTCCCCCGGCACGTTTGGCCGCATACATCGCCATATCGGCCGACCGCAGCAGCGCACTGGCGTCCGCCTCAGTCTCCCGTTCCGCAACCACCGCCCCGAGGCTGACCCGCACCCGCACCTCCGTTGTCGCCTCTTCAGCAGAACAGATCCGGATGGGCTGCTCGAAGGCGGCAAGAACCCGCTTCGCGACCATGGCAGCCTCGGCCTGTCCGCTCGACTTCAGCAGGACAGCGAACTCGTCACCGCCCAACCTGGCCAAGGTGTCCTGGGGACGCAGGCAGACGCGCAGCCGCTCCGCGACCTCGACGAGGAGCAGGTCACCGGCGGCGTGTCCCAGGGTGTCGTTCACAGTCTTGAACGCGTCGAGATCCAGCAGGAGGACCGCGGTCGGATCGGCCATCGAAGCGCTGCTGGCCAGCGCCCCAGCGATCTTGTCCAGGAAGAGAGTACGGTTCGCCAGGCCGGTCAATTCGTCGTGCAATGCCTGGCGACGCAACTGATCCTGCATCCGCCGCCGGTCCGTCACGTCGCACACCACGGCAACCACCTGGTCCGTTCCAGGAACCGCCGCCGTTGAGATGGTCAGGTCGACCCGTGACCCATCAGGCCGCTGCCAGCCATTAACCTCGAAATCGACCAGAGCTTTGCCGGCCAGAGCGGCGGGCGGAATCAACGAGCGGTGGCCGGTTTCCCCATCAGGACCCTGGTCCTGGGAACGGCACGGATCGTGGTCGCGGTCCCGCTCTCCGGCGATACCGAAGACCCGTCCAGCGTTGCGATTGCACAGGTGGACGGCCCCAG
>JAFGOK010000757.1 GCA_016926535.1 Micromonosporaceae bacterium
CCGCTGCTGGTCGAGCACACCCCCTGGCGGTTCCGGCTGGTCGCCAACCACTGCACCCCCGACGAGCAGCGGATCCTCGCCCAGGCCGCAGACAGCAGCGACCGGCTGTCGACCCTGGTGCTGGACACCACCGAGATCCTGCCCCTGGGCAAGGCCCTGACCGCCCTGGTGGCCCGGTACCCCGGCGAGGAGACGTTCGCGTTCATGGACTCCGACATCCTCGTCACCGCCGACATCGCCGGCGAGTTCGAACCGCTGCTGGCCGACTGCGAGGCGGTGTTCTCCGGAACCCCGATCTGGGCCGAGCCCGCCGACCAGGTCGTGGCCGCCGACCAGCGGGAGATTTCCGGTCCGCACAACCGCACCGCCGATGGCCTGCCACTGGGCAGCTCCTACTTCGGGATCTTCCACCGGGCCACCCTGGACCGTGTGATGGCCGAGTGCCGGGTCGTGCCGGACAAGTACACCGGCACCGGCATCTGCGCTCCGGGGTTCCGGGCGTTCCTGGCCGACCACGGGCTGGCGGACTTCGACTTCGTCCCCCCGAAGGTCGTCAACCTCGCCTACAGCTTCCTCGGGCTGCCCATCTGCCACCACGAGACCCCCAACCTGGTGCACATCGGCGGGTTCTCCATGGCCGCCTACGCCCGGATGGTCCAGGCGCCCGTGCCCAGACCGGCCTACGCCGAGGAGATCCTCGCGTTCGCCGACGACCGACCCCACATGCGGCGCAAACGCGCGGTGAACGAACGGATCACCCGCTCGTTCGCGCAGATCGACACCACCGGCAGCCCCTGGCGGGAAACCCGCTTCCCCGAGCCGCTGGAGTCACGGGTCCGGCTGGTCGAGGACACCTACCTGCGGCTGGGTGAATCCAGCCGCGTCGCGGCGTGACCGGAGTGGTGCACCCCGGGCTGCCGGCTGGTCGCGGTGGCCTCCCGGCCGGATACTCCCGAGCCCTACGGCTCCTACCAGGAACCGTGCCAGCAGGCGGCGGTGGACGTCGTCGACGTGGCCGCCCCCAACGTCCACCGCCACGAGCACACCACGCTGGCCCTCGAATCCGGGCGGGGCGTGCTCGTGAGAAGCCGTTTGCGACCGATGCTCGCGAGACCACCCAAATGATCACCTGTGCGCGGGGTCGGGGCCTGTTCCTCAAGGAGGCGATGTGGACCCGCCATCTGACCGCCACCCGGCTGCTGCGTGGCCCCGTCGTTCAAGGAGTCTGGTGCGCCGCACCCGTGGCACGTCGACCTCGGAGTCCGTGCCGGCCGCGACCCGGCGGGCCCGTTGTGCAGCCCCCGCCTGGGCGGTGGGGCGCTGCTGGACGTCGGGGTGTGCGCCTGGTCGCTGGCCACGATGCTGTTCGGTCCGCCGGCCGTGGTCGCGGGGGTGGCGTCGATCCGGATCAGCGGCGTCGACGAGTACGCCTCGGTGCTCCTGGGCCACGCAGGGGGACAGATCACCAGCGCGACGATGCCGCTGGTCACCCACCCGCCCCGGCAGGCGGCGTCATGGGACCGGACGGGTGGCTGCGGCTCGGGCCGCCGTTCCACCGATCCGGCGAGGTCCGGGCGGGGCGTCCCGGCCAGCCCGAGAAGACCACCGCCGCCCCGTTCGACGGCGACGGCCACCAGATTCGCGGGGTGGTGTCCTGCCTGGCCGCCGGCCGGTTGGAGAGCCCGGGCGTGCCGTGGGCGGACACCCTCGCGGTGCTGCGCGCCGTCGAGGAGATCCGGCAGGTCTGGGTCACCACCCCACCGACTCACCCGACACTACCTCCGGCCAACGCTCTGGCCGCAGCGGCGACGATCTTTGGAGGACGACGATGACCGTGCTGCGCCAGCGGCAGCTCAACACCCTGTGGGACGACAGCGCCGATGCCTATCATGCCCACACCCTGCGGTTTTCCACGCACCGGCAGATCACGGCCCTGCTGGTCGGCGGCCTGACCCGTACCCCGGAGCGGATCCTGGACTTCGGGTGCGGGCCGGGTAACTCCACCCGTCTGCTGCGGCGGCTGTTTCCCACGGCCCGGGTGGTGGGCCTGGACCTGTCCATGGGCATGCTGGGGATCGCGGTCCGCGAGACCAGCTCCGCCGACGGCATCGACTACATCTGCGGCGACGTCGCCGCGCACCACCCCACCCAGCCCTACGACCTGGTGGTGTGCTCCAACTCGTTCTTCCACGTCGAGGACAAGGCCGACCTGGTGGCCCAGTTCCGGCGGATCATCCGGCCGGCCGGGCAGGTCGTGCTGAGCTTGTACGCCTCGGTGTTCCGCCCCACCCAGCGGCTGGTCTGGCCCTACCCGCAGCCGCACCCCGACCTGCTCATGCAACGGGTCCTCACCGCCGTGCGGGACCGGGGCCACCGTGTCGACGCCCGGGCCGAGGACCGGGAGGTCCTCACCGAGGACAGCCTCGCCGGCCTGTGCGCCGAGGCTGGATTCCGGATCCGCTGCTCAGGCGCGCTGCGGCTGCGGCGGACGGCCGACGAGCGGCTGGCGTTCTTCCGGATCCCGGCCGTGGCCCGCGAAATCCTCCCGCACGTGCCGGCCGCCGAGGTCGCCGAGGCCATCGACAGTCTCGGTGACCTGGCCGCCCCGGTCCAGGAGCGCGACGTCTACGCGTTCGTCGCCGACCGCCACGACCTCCCAGACCCCGCGTAACCGGACGTCGGGACCAGCGCCCCGTCCGGTGTCCTCCGACCAGAGGACCCGTACGGCGGCGGGGCCGCCTGCGCCCCACCGGTTCGGACGACACCCACGCCTCCCACGCTGGGGTCGCGCCACAGACCGCACCAGCCCGTTACGAAGGGATTCGTCCACCCATGTCATCACCGCAGCGTCGAATACGTCCTCATCACACCGGCGGGACCATTGGCATTGGTGGATTCATGTCGGTGGTGTTCCGTCGGGTTCGCGGCCCGCGCCGGGGGGTGTGAGCCGTGGGTACCGATGGTGACCACCTGTACGATCGGCGCGTGCCCGATGCCACCGACCAGGTGAAGGAGGCGTGCGGGGTCTTCGGGCTCCGCGCCCCCGGCCACCCCGTGTCCCACCTGACGTACCTGGGCCTGTACGCCCTGCAGCACCGGGGCCAGGAATCGGCAGGCATGGCCGTCGGCGACGGCACCCGCATCGTGGTCGACAAGGACAAGGGCCTGGTCGCCGGAATCTTCGACACCCACCGCCTCGGCGCACTGGTGGGGCATGTGGCCATCGGCCACACCCGCTACTCCACCACCGGCGCCAACACCTGGGCCAACGCCCAACCCGTCCTGCGCGCCGTCGGCGATGTCCAGTTCGCCCTGGCCCACAACGGCAACCTCGTCAACACCGCCGAACTCGTCCGGGAGGCGAACCTGCCGGTCGGCGAGGTCACCAGCGACACCGACCTGGTCGCAGCGCTCCTGGCCGCAGACATCGCCGACACGCCTGCCGCCGGGACCGGCACGGATCTGCTCGTCGAGGCCCTGGGCCGCGTCCTGCCCCGGCTGCGCGGCGCCTTCTCGCTCGTCCTCGTCGACGGCGACCGGCTCATCGGCGTCCGCGACCCCAACGGCTTCCGTCCGCTGTTCCTCGGCCGCCTCGCAGACGGCTGGGTCCTGGCCTCGGAGACCCCGGCCCTGGACATCGTGGGCGCCGACCTGGTGCGGGAAATCGAACCCGGCGAGCTGTGTGTCATCGACGTCGACGGGCCCCGTTCCACCCACCCGTTCCCCGCCGAGCGGATCGACCCCCGGTTCTGCGTGTTCGAATTCGTCTACTTCGCCCGCCCCGACGGGCAGTTCCGGGGCCGCAACGTGCACCGTGCCCGCCAGCGGATGGGTGAACTCCTCGCCGAGCAGGCGCCGGTGGACGCCGACCTGGTGATCCCGGTGCCCGAGTCCGGGATCCCCGGCGCGCAGGGCTACGCCCGGGCCTCCGGCATCCCCTACGCCGACGGGCTGATCAAGAACCGGTACATCGGCCGCACGTTCATCGCCCCCACCCAGGAACTACGCGAACAGGCCGTACGGATCAAACTCAACCCGATCACGGAGAACATCGTCGGGCAGCGCCTGGTGGTCGTGGAGGACTCCATCGTGCGGGCCACGACCCTGCGCGAGACGATCCGGATGCTGCGGCGGGCCGGCGCCGCCGAACTGCACCTGCGGATCCTGTCCCCGCCCTACCGGTGGTCGTGCTTCTACGGCATGGACACCACCGACCGCTCCCGGCTGGTGGCCGCCACCATGAGCGTGGACGAGATCCGCGAC
>JAFGOK010000758.1 GCA_016926535.1 Micromonosporaceae bacterium
AGCGTGCTGTTGGTGTTGTTTTTGAAGTACATGTAGTTGACACCGCTGACGGTGACGAAGGTGCCGTCGATGGCGTCGTAGCCGGGGTCGAAGAACACCTGCGGCGACGAGGCGGTGACGAAGTCACTGGTGTAGTTGACCATGAGAACGTTGTGGTCGCTGGGGACCGCAGAGTAGACCACGGCGTACTGGCCCCGGCTGGCGTCCCAGACCGCTTCCGGCGCCCAGGCGTGGGTCGCCAGCGAATGCACCTTGAGCAACCGGTAGTTGGTGAAGGACCGCAGGTCGGTGGAGTCCCAGACGTGCAGGTACTGGCTCTGGTAGGCCCAGTCCGTGCCCTTGAGGTCCGTCGCCAGGACAACGAAGGTGCCGTCCTGCTTGCGCAGGATGAACGGATCCCGCAGGCCCCCGCTGCCGGAGGTCGGGGTGGCCACCGGGTTGTTCTGGTTCAGCGGAGTCCAGTTCAGACCGTCGGAGCTGACGGCGAGGTGCAGGCCGTAGTTGGCCGCGGTCATCGACGGCGACTCGGTGAAGTAGGCCATGACATAGCCGGAATAGGTGGCAGCTGCTGCCGCACCTGGACGGATCAACGCTCCGGCGGCCCCGGTGCCGAGCACGACGGCGGCCCCGCCCATAGCAGACAGAACGGTACGACGCTTCATCTCGATCTCCTCTCGTGGAGACGCTGCACTCCCGGTGGTCAACTGGCCTACCCGATGTAATGTTAACGTTCACATAAAACCATGATCACTGAACGTGCCCAGATTCCTACGATGTGGCGATAACACGAGGACTACCCGATTGCCATTCACGACGAGAACAACACATCATCAATGTTGATGAATGATTGCGTTCACATGGACGATCTGTCAAGACTTGAACGCGCACTTCGACGCCGTGGACCGCGGATCGACAGACCCCCCTGATCGCGTGTCGCCTACGGACAGCACCTGGGAGCCGCGGATTCCTTGGTGGCTGCCCACCAACCGATCGTGAACACCCCAGCACCGCGAGCAGCATCCAGCGCTCTTTTGCCATCCTGAAACACCTCGCCAGACGGCCCGCTGTAGGTGAGCCAGGCCGCGCGGTCTTCGGGAGGAGTGCTGCCCCAACAGGGCTGACCGGCGAACTCATCCACCGCGTGGTCGACCTCGAATCCCGCCGCACGCATCATGGCGGCGTAGCTGTCGATCGTGCCCAGGCCCGCCAGGCGGATGTGCTCGCACACCGGGTCGGTAAACACGCGAATCTGTTCCTCGGTCTGGTGGTCGCCGAACGGCCGCTGCAGCCAGTCCAATCCGACCAGCCGGCCGCCCGGCTTGAGAACCCTGTGGGCTGCCGCGAAGAAGGCTGGTTTGTCCGGCAGGTGGCACACGGACTCCAAGAACGTGACCGCATCGAAACTGGCGTCGGGCCACGGGAGCAGGGTGCGATAGTCATCATCACCAATGGTCACGAAACACACCCGGTTCTCAAAACGAGCAGCGGCGGCCAGCCCGCGGGCATACTGGCTGAGAGTGTCGGTGTTGGATAGTCCGACGAAATAGGCCCCGCTGATCCGCGCCATGTTGAGGGTGGCCCCGCCCGGCCCGCTGCCGAAGTCCAGCGCCCGATGGCCTGGCCTGAGCCAGGAGAGATCCACCAGACGGCGCTGCATGGCCAGCGCGGCCTCGGCCACGGTCCCGCCTGACTCCTCGACCTCCCTCGCGCCATGGTGCCAGACATCGCCCATCAGCTCTCTGTAGGCCAGACCGGCACCTTCGCCGTCGGGCCCCTCGTCATAGAAGCGCCGCACCTTAGCTTCGTGCCCCGAGGCAGCCTCGGGGAACTGGGCGTGACTCATCTGTCGCCTCTCTTCCCTCGGGCGGTTCGGCAGACCGCGAAAGCCTGCCCTGACCTGAAGCCCTGTCGGGTCCGCCATCAGGGTTGCCTTCGACGTTCACCGATACCAGTACTCGTAGGACAATCGCATCACTGGTCCGAGCCAGGGGGCGTACTGCCCTTCCCCATCCGCAGCCTGCTCCGGACACCCGAGCAGCAGCGACAGGTCGGACCGGCACCAGTCAGCGACTTCGAGAGGATCAGGCGTGGGATCATCGTCGCTCTGCCCGACCAGGACGTGGTCGAACTCGTATTCCGCCCGGCTAGTTGCCGCATCGACCGCATGATAGACAAAGGCGCCGACCTCAGTGAGTCGCACACCGCGCAGGCCCATCTCCTCAGTGAGGCGACGTGCTGCGGCGGCGACAACCGCCTCCCCCGGCGCTGGATGCCCACAGCAGGTGTTCGCCCAGACACCGAAATAGCGGGTCTTCGCCTCCGCTCTGCGCTGCAGCAGCACTCTGCCCTCGCTGTCACGCAGCAACACCGAAAAGGCCCGGTGCCGCACGCCGAAACCAGTGTGCGCCTCCGCCACAGTGCAGGTCCCGACTGCTGCACCCCGCTCATCGACCGTCACGACCAGCAGGTCCTCACGGTGGTCAGATCGGCTCATGCCGCCACCGCCGTCGGTTCCAGCCGCACCTTGAAGGGGCGCAAGACAGGCGGTGCCGAAACGATCCGGTAGCCGCGAGCTCGTCTGGGATGCCGGGCGATGTCGGCGAGAACAGTCGCGACATAGTCCAGATGGGTGTCGGTATAGACCCGACGTGGAATCGCCAGCCGGACGAGTTCGAACGGCGCGCAGCTCACCAACCGATACTGATCATCGATGTTACCCAGATAGAGCGAGCCCAGTTCGGCGCACCGGATCCCCCCATCGAGGTAGAGCTGGCACCCCAGGGCATGGCCAGGGAACTGGTGCGGGGGCAGATGGGACAGCAGCCTGCCGGCGTTGAGATAGAGGGCGTGGATTCCCGGCGGTTGGACGATATCCACTCCGCTCTCGCAGATCTTCTGGGCCAGTCTCGCGGTGCTCGCGGCTCTGGCTCCCAGATATGCTGCGTCGACCACCTCGCGGAGCCCGACCGCCAGCCGTTCCAGGTCACGCCCGGCCAGCCCTCCGTAGGTCGAAAACCCCTCGGTGGCGATCAGATTCGCCTCGCACCTGGCGTGCAGCTGCTCGCTGCGCAGCCCGATGAAGCCTCCGATCGCCGAAAGGCCGTCCTTCTTCAAGCTGACGATGCAGCCGTCGGCGAGTTGGAAGGCTCGGGTGGCGATCTGCCGCGGGGTCCAGTCGTCGTAGCCCGGTTCGCGCTGGCCAACGAGCCACGCGTTCTCGGCGAACCGCGCCCCGTCCAGAAAGAACGGCACGCGATGGTGGCCACACAGCTCACTGGCGGCCATCAGGTTGGCCATGGATGCCGGCTGAGCGCCCAGGCCGTTGTTGGTCACAGTCATCAGGACCAGCCCGATTCTGTGCCTATCGGGCCCACTCAGGGCACGCTTCAGCGCCTCGATATCGAGGTTGCCCTTGAACGGGTACTCGCTGTCCAGATCCATCGCTTCGGGGCAAGGCAGGTCCCGTGGCTCGGCCCCAGCCAGTTCCACATTGGCGTGAGTGGTGTCGAAGTGGGTGTTGCTGATACAGATCTGGCCAGGTTTCAGGAGGCTGGAAAACAGGATCCGCTCACCGGCCCTTCCCTGGTGGACGGGCAGAATGTGCGGATACCCGGTCAGGTCACGAAGCTCCTCGTGGAACCGGAACCATGATCGAGCGCCTGCGTAGGACTCATCCCCGGCGGAGGCTGCCGCTTCCTGTACCGCAGACGTGGCGCCTGTGCCGGAGTCGGAGAGCAGATCGATGGTGACCTGGTCGGCGCGCAGATTGAACGGGTTGTAACCGGCATCGGCAAGCGCTTGCCTCCGCTCCTCGACCGTCAGGATGGGAATCGACTCAACGACCTTGATGCGATACGGAGGGAAGATCACTTGTTGCCCCACTGCCATGGCTACGCTCCCCGGAAGTCAGACCAGGCCACCGCCGGTTGGCGATCGCGCTCACACGCGGGCGCCCCCACCTGCTGCCGACGCGGCGGGGCCGCCCCATACGCCTCGGTGGAGAGATAAACCGTCACCCCCGGATAGGGCGAGCCGAGACGCAACGAGGCATGAGTGAGCAGCCCGACGCCGGCTCCGAGGGGACGTCGCGCCACCGCCCTGATCACCTCGTCCAGCTCCGCCGGGTCGAATCCGTACCGGTCGAGTGCCGCAGCCACCCGATCCCGAGCTTCCGCATCGTCTTCGACGTAGCTGCGGACCGGCACGTAGAGGCTGTAGCCGACGGGAGCCTCGGCTCCCTCGAAAAAGGTGTAGCTCCCCACCAGCGGCCGGCCATCGAACGGACCTGCGCCGCCTCCGACGATGTCGCAGAACTCGACGCATTCGGCCGCTGCGATGCCGTCAACGGCATCAGCCGCCCGGACGACGTCTCTGGCCTCGGCTCCGTCATGGGCGATATAGAGCTTGACGCGGGCCCGCGGCCCATCGCCCAGATCCAGTGCGAAAAAGGCTAGACGATCGCCCCGCCCCAACTCGCCCGGACGTACCGCGTGGTCCAGCACCATCTGCCACGACCTGGAGAGACCGAGCCGGCACAGTGCCTCCGCGACGAGGTCCGCCGCCCGCCCGGTACCCCTGATCTCCGGATTGAAGTAGACCTTGAGCTCAGGTTGCCCGCTATTCCGAAATATGATCGAATGCCACATTCCGAACAGTCCCTGCGGGTCGTCGGTGACGAACAGATCTTGAACCCGGTCAAATCGCGCCATCGAACGACCGAGCCGGCTGGCCCACCGGCTCAGCAACGTGGTGGCGGCAGCCAGGTTCGACGCCCTCCCCGGACATGTGGCCACGGCTTCACCTAGCATCCGCACGGTGGGGTACTCGCGCCGGCCAAAGGCGACAGAGAACTCCACCGGGGCATGATCATCGGCTACATTCGAGGGCCAGGCCGGCCGCTCAGAGAGCGGGCGCGAGCCCCCTGACCCCAGGAGCTCAGACAGCAGTTGCGTCGCTAATTCTGGATCAATCCGGGCGCATCTGCAAAGTCTGGCCAATTGATCGTTTGCATGCTCGAAAAGTGATGGACCGCACATCGCCGCTCTCCATCCACAGTTCAGCCCCAAGTGAGTACCCAGAGTATTCTACTACTCACACCAATGGATACTGTCCAATCTGGATGATGATCGCAGAGAATCCACAGAGGGTAGAAGAGTTGGCGCACTCAGCCAGCATCGTAACCATCGTTTGCCAGCCCAACTATGGGCAAGGAGTCCTACGTGGACAGTTGGGCAAGACAGTATCCAGCCGTGCCAGTCGCGGGTAGAATTCACCCGACCGGGTTAGGACAGCCGCGCCAGTGCGTGCTGGACCAAGCCGATCAGGGCCCGCTTGCTGGATGACCGGTCCCTGGCGTCGCACCACAGGAGTGGCACGGCCGAATCCAGCTTCAGCGCCTCGCGGATCTCGTCCTCGTCATAGGGACATTCCCCATAGAACAGATTGACCGCAGTCACGAACGGCATGCCCCGCCGCTCAAAATAGTCAATGGCGGCGAAGCTGGTGCTGAGCCGCCTCGTGTCGATCAGCACAATCGCGCCGACGGCACCCACTGACAGCTCGTCCCACATGTACCAGAACCGATCCTGACCCGGCGTGCCAAACAAATACATTACAGTGTCGGCATTAATAGTGATTCGTCCGAAATCGAGGGCGACCGTCGTGCTGGTCTTGTCCTCGATGCCAGTCACATCGTCGACCCCGACGCTGGCCTGGGTCAGCACTTCCTCCGTGGTCAGCGGGGGAATCTCGCTCACCGATCCGACCAGGGTCGTCTTTCCAGTGCCAAAGCCGCCCGCCACAACAACCTTGACCGATTTCTGACTCACGTCCGATCATCCCTCACGTCTAGAGCTTCTGCAGACTCGCGAGAATCGTTTCCAGCAGCCAACGATCCGCGACTGTCTTCTGCGCCGGAGCACCAAGAGCGAGGTAGCCCCGCTCAAGAAGGACATCGACGAGCACCTTGATGATCGCAAGTGGAAGATCCAATTTGGCGGATATCTCAGCGATGGACATCCAGGTCTCGCAGCGGTTAATGATCGCCCTGTACTCCGGGTCCAAGGCCGTCGTGTCAGCCGGCAGGGCGATGACCTGAGTGGCCAGGTCCAGACTGGTATTCCTCGGGTGAGTGCGCCCGTTGACCAGGACATACAGCGGCACGAGCCGCCGGTCTTCCTCATCATCACCGCACCATCTGACATCAATCATTGGTTGTCATGCCCCGACCTGGTGGTGGATGCCGGCACGGCAACACGCGCCTCCGAGCCAAGGTACTGGCCGATACGAGTCACCAGACGGCTCGTCTCATAGGCAACTGTTCCCATGTCGACAGCTTGGTCGCACAGTATTGCCAGGCGGGCATTCTGGCCGGCTGAGGCAACAAACAGGGTCTGGTTCTGGTACTCGGTGATGACCTGCTGAACGGACCCGCTGTCGAAATGCCGTCCGGTTCCCGCAGCGACGCTGTACAGCGATGACGCCCCAGCCGCGAGCAGTTCCGCAGCGTCCTGCGGCAAGGAGGTGGATTTCTGGATGATAAGCCCATCGGTGGATAGGACAACCGCATCCAGCACCTCCGGAACCGCGACAAGCTCGTCCAGCATCCAGGTCAGGTCATTCTGCGGCGTCGCGTCCATCACGCTTTCCTGTCTCGTCGTTCCCGGTTGTTGGTATTCCATCGATTCCCGCCTCGCGCCCAGCGCGCCAGCCCTGTTGGTATCGCGTGAACCGGGCCCGAGCCTCCTCGGGCGACCGAACCGGCTCCGCCGCTGTCGAGCGGGAATCGGGGTCGTTCGCAGTGCCACCCCGCAACTCGGGTGCGAGATGCGCCTGAGGACGGCGCTCCGGCAAGGGCGGCAGGGTAGCACGCCGCTGACGCAGCGGTCGCACACCGCGAGTCTCGCTGCGGGAGTCGGTTGGTCCCCCATGGCGGACGGTCTTGACATCCGGCTGTCGCCCACTCGCCGGACCACCCGCCCGGTCGGTGCGCTCGCTCGCGGCCTGGGACTTGTGCATGAGCTGGGACACGCCAGCCAGGTCCACCCGGCCGCGGTGGTCGGCGACGGCGGGAGCGGCAGGTGCTGGAACCCCCCCAGAGGCCATGTCCTCAAGATCGGTGGACAGCGTCTCGGGGTCGCCAGCCACTAGCCGATCGGGCAGCAGCACGATGGCCAGCAGCCCACCATAGGCAGAGGTGCGGAGGGTCACTTGAATACCGCTACGCTTGGCCAACTCCGCCACGACCCACAGGCCGACCTGCGAGCCATCCTTCAGCGCCGTCACATCCGGCGTCGGCGCGGTCGCCAGGCGCTCGTTCGCCCGGTCCAGGTCCTCCCGGACCATGCCGACCCCGGCATCTTCGATCTCGACGACAATGCCGCGCTTGACCCGGCTGCAACTGATCCAGACCTCCGATTCGGGAGGCGAGAACGTCAGCGCGTTGTCCAACAACTCTGCCAGGAGATGGGCGGTGCCCGCGACCGCGGCACCGGCCAAGGCCGCCTCCGGAGTACTGCGAATCGCGATGCGCTTGTACTGCTGAGTCTCCGCGATCGCTGCCAGCAGGATCCGGCGGATGAGGACGGGCTTGTGGAACCGTCGACCAGTCTGTCCACCAGACAAGATGACAAGGTTCTCCAGAAACCGCCTGGTCTGGGTGAGCTGGTGATTGATGTCAAACAGCTCCGCCAGCAGCTTCTCGTCACCGATCCGGTTCTGGAGGTCTTCGATCACCTGGAGCCCGTGCTGGAGGGGACGCTGGGGGCGGCGAGCCACCCCCATGAGCATCGTGGTCCCAGCGGCTCGGATGGTGGCCTCGTCGACCGCAGCGCCAACCGCGGCCTGCAAGGATCGGTTCAGGACGTCCGCCACCTGGCCGATCTCGTCGGACCCATAGTCCTGGCGCGGGAGCTCGACGGCGAGGTCGACCCGCTCCCGCCGGCGCAGCCGCTCCATCATGTCGGGCAGCCGCTGGTCCACGACCGTGGACGCGTCCTTTCCCAGCTGGGCCAGACGAACGGACAGTGCCTGATCGACCAGAATCCGCGACTGGCGAATCGCCCACAGAATTGCCATGACCGCGATGAGCAGTGCCACCAGGCTACCGAGGGACGCGATGAGCAGTTGCGTGTTACCGGTCCGAAGCGCCTGGGCAGAGACCTCGTCAGCCTGGGCGATGGTCAGTTTGATGAGCTGTTCGGAGATCTGGGTGACCAGAATCTCCCAGCTCGCCCCAGTGACGGGGAGGCCCCGAGGAATGCCACTATTCCACCCCCCAGTTGCGATCAGTGCGTTCTCTGCCGCGACCAGGCTCTTCCAGGAATCGCCCGCCACAAGGTCCTCGTACATCTTCCGCACGGTCGGCCTCAGGACCGGAGCAACGTGGGCCAGCTCGGAGTGGTACGCACCCGCAAGGCTGACGAACTGAAGATAATCCTCTCTCGACAGCGTACGGGCCCCGAACGCGCCAGCGATGATCGATCCGGACCGAGACATCTGGTCACTGGCACGAAAGACCGTCGTCCCTGCAATGGCGCCCTGAGTGGCCGCGACATCGGGGACCACCCGGGCCTGGTGATCGAAAAGATCAGCGGCGGCGTCGAAAAGCTGATTGTAGAAATCGCAGACCCGCTGCCGCTCGGCCAAGCGGGAGTCAACCACGCTTCGAATCTCGGGGAGCTGGTCCAGGTAATCCGCGAGCTTCTTCCATCGTGTCGTGATGGACTCCGGAGCGCCGGACAGCGCCGAGTCAGCGACCTCCCGCAGCGCGGACACTCGCCGATCGGTGTCCTGCCGTCTCTCTAGCAGCTCTTGCAGGTCCTTTGCGGATTCAGCCAGGTAGGCAACGCTCGCCCCTCGTTCCCGCTGGATCGAGGCCAGCGCGGACACCGCCGGGATCGACACCTGTCGAACGGTATTGGCAACCTCCCGGTCGTAGAATCCGGTGGAGACCAGATAACCGGATGCGACCAGCCAAATGGTCATGGCGACGACGCTGGGAATGAGCACCAACCCAACAACACGCCGCTTAATTGTTCTCTGCTGACCACGGCGTCGGACTGACCCGACAGACTGGGGACGGTTATCGGAATCAGGTTGCGTGCTCACGACACTCCGGAGATCCTAGCCGTTCTGGGGGAGCGTGACAGGCCAGCCAACTACTCGCGGGATTCACACTGTCGCCCTGCTCCTGCCCAATGAACCATCTACTGAGGTGTAGTCCAGAAACGATCGGCCAACAAATACTCCTTGGCCAACGTTGATGCGGATGTCACCTTACCGCCACGACTCGTCCGCGCAAGACCCTCTCACCAATTCACGCCACCGAACCTATCGACTCGGCGATGGCGCCAGCCGCGTGACGTGGGGCAGTTCCGACAAGAATCGGCTCAGGAAAAGCGATTGTCACCCATACGGGTGAATCTGATTATCGGTGCCTCCGGGAGACTGGCGCAGCACCATGACTCCCCGGGCGTCGAGCCGCATCGGTTGGCCGCATTCGATGTGGGCGCCTGACAGCAGATCGACCCCGGCGCGATGGGCGGTGCAATCGACCGGCCCATTATTGTGATTGAGCAGGAACAGCAACCGCTGCCCCTCGGACGTCACCCGGGTGGCCGTTTCGAGTCCCGGCACGTCCGCGTAGGGTCCGACGAGCTCGTGGGACTCCAGCACCCGCCGGACGACCCAGGTAACACCCGCCTGGTCGAGACCTGCCCCGACGTACCAGCCATGGCCCGCGCCGAAGGCGTTCCTGGTGACAGCCGGGGTGCCGGCGTAGAAGTCGGCTTGGTAGGTGCCGACCGTCTCGGCTCCCTGCGGGATCACCAGCTCGAAGATCAACATTGAGTCGACTTGCAGCCGCGCACCTGGTGTCTCCAGCAGCACCGGATTGGCGTACTCCGGCTCTCGAGCGTCCCACTCGTCGACCCGCACCCCCATCAGCTGACCCAGCGGGCCGGGCACATCCATCAGAAAGGCCTGGTCGTGCTCGTCGACCCGCCCGGACAGGAACGTCGTGACCACCGACCCGCCCCGCCGGGCCACCGCCTCCAGCCGTTCCGGCAGATCGCCCTTGAGCAGGTGCAGCGCCGGCGCGACGACCACGTCGTAGCGGCTCAGGTCAGCCGTGACCCCGACCACGTCGACGTCGACCGCGGCCTCCCAGAGTGCCTGGTAGTAGGACAGCACGATCTGCTGGTAGCGCAGCAGCCGCGAGGGACCGTCGGAAATCTCCAGGGCCCACCAGCTGTCCCAGTCGAACAGCACCGCGACCCGGGCCGGGGTACGGGCGCCCAGGGTGGCCCCGCCGAGGCGGTCAAGCTCCTCCCCCAGCTCGGCGACCTCGCGGAACACCCGGGTGTCCGACCGTCCAGCATGGCCAATGACCGCCCCGTGGTACTTCTCGCAGGCTCCCCGGGAGGCGCGCATCTGGAAGAACAGCACGGCGTCAGCGCCGTGGGCCACCGCCTGCCAGCTCCACAGTCGTAGCACGCCGGGGCGTTTCAGCGGGTTGACGTCGCGGCAGGCCGTGACGCTCGGCGTCTGCTCCATCAGCCAGAAGGGTTGGCCGCCGTTGAGTCCCCGCATCAGGTCGTGGGTCAGGGCCATCCTGGCCTGCGAGCAATCGTCCGGGGGGTAGTTGTCCCAGGAGGCGAAGTCCAGATGCGCAGCCCAGCGGTGATAGTCGATCGGCCGGTACATCCCCATGAAGTTGGTGGTGACGGGGACCTCGACACTGGACTCCCGGAGGGCGGCCTTCTCCCCGAGGAAGCAGGCGAGCATCGCATCTGACATGAACCGCAGGTAGTCCAGGGTGATGCCCTGGAACGCGGTGTGGTCAGGCCCGCGCCAGTGCTCGGTCAGCGCGGAGGGAGGCTCGATCTCCTCCCAGGCGGTGAACGTGTGCGACCAGAAGGTCGTGTACCAGGCGGCGTTGAGCGCCTCCAGCGTGGTGTACTTCGCTCGCAGCCAGTCGCGGAAGCCCTCGGCGCACCGGTCGCAGTAACATGCTCCGCCGAACTCGTTGCCGATGTGCCAGGCGATGATCGATGGATTCCCCGCATACCGCCGCGCGATCCGGCGGGCGAGTTCCGCTGAGAGCCGGCGGACGACCGGGGAGCTGGGGCAGGAGTTGTGCCGCTGGCCAAAGCGGTGTCTCCGGCCCTCGAAGTCGACCCGGGTCACCTCCGGGTGGGCCCGGGCCAGCCACGCCGGATGCGCCCCGGTGCCGGTCGCCAGGCAGATGGCGCGGCCCTCCGCGCTGGCCCGCTCGACGATCTGGTCCAGCAGGGTGAAGTCGTAGACGTCCTCGGCCGGCTGGAGCAGGGCCCAGTCGAAGACACCCAGGGTGAGGGTGTCGATCCGGGCGGCGTCGAACAGCCGGTAGTCGTCGTCCCACACCTGCTCCGGCCACTGCTCCGGGTTGTAGTCCCCGCCGAAGGGGATCTTCGCGGTCTCGGGCAGGGTCACGCCGTGAACTCCCTCGTGACATGGTCGATCATCGGACCGCAGGTCCGTACCAGCATCAGCATCAGCACGGACCCGAGCAGCACGCTCACCACCTCAGAGAACACCACCGCGACGCCGACCGCGATGATGAGAACCCCGGCATTGCCGAGCGTGACGACGGGGGTACGCA
The DNA here is from genome assembly GCA_016926535.1 of Micromonosporaceae bacterium. Taxonomy (GTDB): domain Bacteria; phylum Actinomycetota; class Actinomycetes; order Mycobacteriales; family Micromonosporaceae; genus JABDRL01. The sequence goes on from JAFGOK010000758.1 coordinate 11,642, forward strand.
CCAGGAAGTACACGGCCAGGCGGGCGATGTCCCTGGCGCGAAACGCGAAGAGGGAGGTGATCACCAAGGCGTTGATCGTCCAGAGGGCGACCACGATCGCGATGGCGATGAGCATCGGGGTCCACCACCCCGGCACCCCCGCAGCCCGGAGGTTGGCAAGGTTCATCCCGAGGATCGTCAGCCACAGCAGCGCCGGGATCCAGATCCACAGCACCCCGCGGGCATTCGCCCGGTACCCCCGCCAGAAGCTGGCGGCCGGTCGGAGATCTGTCAGATCCTGGCTGCGGCGGTGCAGGGCGTACACCGAGGCCGACCCGGCGGGTCCCAGGGGCAGCAGGCAGACCGCCATCAGCGGCAGGTTGCTGGCGTCCGACGCCAGCAGGAGAAGGACCACCCCGCCGGGAGCGATGGTCAGCAGGAGCAGCGCCTCAATGACCATCAGGTTGTAGATCAGGGTCGAGGCGCGGGACAGCGGCCCCTCTCCGAATCGCCTGGCCGCCGTTGCGGTGTCGCTCATGGGA
>JAFGOK010000759.1 GCA_016926535.1 Micromonosporaceae bacterium
CACCGCCTCCCGGGCCGCAGCCTGCGGGATCATCGTTTGGCGCTTCACAGCCAATCGGGCAGCCGCCTCCGGCGGAGCAGGTGTCCTACCCGCCTTATGCACGCCCGATGTCGGGCCCGCCAACATCAGGATCCCCCATGTCCGGTCCGCCCATGTCTGGTCCCCCCATGTCTGGTCCGCCCATGTCCGGCCCGCCTTCAAGCGATCTGGTCGCCGTCTCGGTTGACCCGCTGTCCGCTTCGAACTATCCGAGACGGATCATCCCCAGTCCCAAGCCGCAGCGCGGTCGGGTGGTACTGGGCATCATGATCGGACTGCTTCTCGGTTTTGTCCTGTTCGGCAGTGGCGGATTCGTCGTTGCGCGCGTCACAGCCGAACCCGCGAAGAAGCAGCCCCCGCAGCCGGCACCTTCGGCATCAGCCCAGCTGTCCGTGTACCAGCAGAGCCAGCTGACCCGAAATCGCACCAAGGTCACGGGAAATCTGGTCGCGTTCGCGGAGCCGCGATTGCCCTATGTCGCTGGCTGTGTGAACAACAACGATCGCTACGGACCGAAGACGCTCGAAGGCGAGGCCACTCGGGTCAGCTGCGAGCAGGGCGCCGCGACGATGCTGTTCATCGAGTACCGCACGATCGCCGACCGGGACAAAGCCCGCACGAGAAGACTTGGGCAGAACGTTGACGCCAGGACACTGACTCCAGGCGTCGCGGAGCCGACACAGAACCGTGAAGCCGCTGACGGTTACTACATCGAGTACGCCTACGAGGTCGTGACCGACGACGGCAACAGGGTCTACGCCGGCATCTGGTGGGACAACGCGGCAGAACCTGTCGCTGGATACCTGTTCACGCCGTGGATCGAGGGAATCGACTCGAAATGGGATCCGTTGCGGGATCTCTGGCACCACTCCTGAGGACAGCGTCTCAGAGGCGTACTGAGCGGTCGAGGCACAGGGATGCCGATGGTTGTTGTGGTGGCTCCCGCTGGCCGAGAACCGGCAGAGTGACCGTGGGGTCTGCCGACCAACCGTGATCGTCTGCCGGCTGTGTTGGGGGAGCTACTGTCAGATCCACCGTCGGATCTGCTGCGAGGTCAGCTGTGGCGAGCGCTTCGGGGACGGTTGCGGTTTCCCGGAGCAGCTGTTCGAAGATCAGTAGAGAGGCTGGATCCTCGGTCGGTTGCCATCGCTGGGTCGTGGTCATCGGATGCGCCTCACCCCCAGCCGCACGCCAGGGCATCTCGGCGATTGCCGCGTTGACCGCGAACACGGGTCCGCTGCCCCAGGGGATACCGCCGCCCAAGCCTGCGCCGCCAACGGCCCCGCTCGCGAGCATGGATTCACCCCCGGTGAGTTTTCGTAGAACTTCGCCTTTCAGTCGTGACATCCACATAACGACTGGAAGCCGCGAAAGTCACGTTCCTACGTAGATGGTCAGTGAGTGCGTCATGACAACGACGCCAGGACCACACAGCCCTTCACTTCGCGGATACCATCCGTCCGTGTCTGCCAACTCGTGGCTCGCCCGTCGCCTGCGGTCGGGCGCGGCCATCGCGTCCACCCCAGACGTCGCACGCAATGTCGTCGCCCGGGCGACGGTTGTCCGCCGAAGGCATTCGGATCTGCCCCGACGCGGTGAAGCAGCCAGCCGGCTAGTGGTCTGCGGGGACGACCCGCTGGCATACCGGCTGATCGGTGAGTTGACCTCGCGCTACTCCGCCGAGGTTATCGCGATCATGCCGAATCGCAGACGAAACCACGGTCCGCAGATCGCGAAGCTGCCCGGCGTCCGGATCGTCGAATCAGATCATCTGGACGTCGAGACCTTCAGGCACGCCAGGCTCGGGCAAGCCGACGCGGTGGCCATGACCGACCAGGACGACGTCGGCAATATCCACGCAGCGCTGCAGGCCCAAGAGGTCAATCCCAACATCCGGCTGGTACTCCGGATGTTCAATATGAGTCTTGGCCATGGCATTCGGCGGCTGTTGCGTGACTGTGTCGTGCTGTCCGACGCCGCCATGGCAGCTCCGGCGTTCGTCTCCGCGGCCCTCGGCGAGGTGGCGCCGGTCTCTGTTCGGTTGCAGGGAAAGACTCTGTATGTCACGCGTCGTGCTGAGGTGCGGGAGTCTGACATCGTATGCGGGCTGGCCCGCACCACTCGGGCAGGCGGGGGGCCGGACCTGTTCCCTCGGGACCAGGAAAGCGCTGATCTGGTGCTGGCTGTCGCGAATGGTCATGCGACTGGCTACTGCCAGACCATGGCCGGTCTTGGCGACGCTGTGTCCTCCGCCGTTGGCGACGCTGCGTGCTCCGGGCATGCCGCGACGGCTGAGGACGGCGACGCGATGCAGGTCAGCTGGCGGCCCAGGCGGGTGTCATGGCGTGAGGCGGTCGCTCGCCGGTGGCGTGACGCTGTCGCCTCCCTGGAGAACACAGTCAGCCCGAAACTGCGGATCGCGGTGCTGACACTGCTGGTCCTGCTGGTGCTCGGCACTGTCGCCATGGCCAGGGTCAAACACTCATCCTGGGCGGACGGCGCGTATATCACCCTGCTGACGACGCTCGGTGGGGCCGAACCGGATTCGGGGGCCTCTGGCGCCGAGAAGGTCCTCCAGGCGTTGCTGACCGTGGTCTCGATCGCACTCATTCCGGTGATTACCGCAGCGGTGGTTGAAGCTGTCGTCAACGCCCGTCTCACGCTGGCATTTGGGAGGTTGCGGAAGTCGGTTTCCGATCACGTTGTGGTCGTCGGCCTCGGCAACGTCGGCACCAGGGTCATCCGGCAGCTTCACGCGTTGGGCATACCGGTGGTCGCCATTGACCGGAGCGAGACAGCCAAAGGGGCTCATCTTGCCCGGACACTCAAGATTCCTTTGATCATCGGAGACGCGAGCCGAGCTGAGACTCTGCAGGCCGCCTCGGTGCAGACCTGCCGGGCCCTGGTGTGCTTGTCGACGGACGACGAAACCAATATTGAGGCAGCACTGTATGGCAAGGGGCTCCGGGAGAACCTGCGAGTTGTGTTGCGCCTGTTCGACGGGGATTTCGCCGATCGAGCCCAGCTGGCATTTGGGATCACGAGCTCGCGTAGTGTCTCCGATCTGGCAGCGCCAAAGTTCGCGGCGGCCCTGGTCGAGCGGAGAGTGATCGAGACCATTCCGGTCAGTCGTCGGGTGCTGCTCGTCGCCGAGGTCCCGGTCTCGCCGGCATCTCGGCTCGACGGGGGCACGATTGCCGAGGCCAACGAGGTCGGGAGAGCCAGAGTGATCGCATTGACCGGCGGGCGAGTTGGAGAGACGCTGTGGTGTCCGCCGGAAAGCCATGTGTTGTCCGCCAACGACATCCTTACGGTGGTCGCGACCAGGGGAGCACTCGCACGACTGCTGGCGGAGACCGGCGATCCCCTGGCCAGGGAAGATGCGTTCCCCGAAGAGCCAAGGCCGACTCGTCCGAAGAGTGAAGGAGCCTGATTGTGCCTGACCGGAGGGCCGGCCGGTGGCCGCAGTTGCGGTCGCTGCCCGGCGGGTGGTGGTTGGACACCGTGCTCCTGGCCGGCTTCGTCGTCCTGACGCTCGCTCTGATCGGCCGGGCACCGCCGCTGTTGGGTCTGGATGTCGCGGTGGCGGACTGGTGTGACGCGCACCGGCCGTCGGGAGCCGAGGCTGTTGCACTGGTGCTCAACTTCGCCGGGCAGGGATCACCCCTCGCTCTGCTGGCGCTGGGCGCGGCGGCGGTGCGCTCACGGCGATTCCACTCCATCAGACCGGTTGTTCTGGTCGTTGCGACATACACGGTGCTGAACGGGTCTGTCGGGGCGCTCAAGGTGTTCTTCGACCGGGCAGCCCCGCACCGGGACACCCTGGCTCATCCTGAACGCCTCTTCGAGCTGGCCAGCGGGATGTCCTACCCTTCTGGCCACGTCGCCAACGCCATTGTCTGGTACACCGTCCTGGCGATCGTGCTGGGTGAGATCATGCCCAGGCGGCTATGGCTGGTGCTGCGGTGGGCGCCGGCGGCTCTGGTGGTCGGGACGACGACCTATCTCAGCTTCCACTGGGTGACCGATGGTATCGCCGCGGTACTGGTTGGCGCGCTGATCGCCAGGGTCCTGCTCCGCATCCCGTGGGACACCGTGCCGATGGGCTCATGGCTTTCTGGCAGGGGCCTCGACGGGCCTGCGGCCCTCGGGGTCCCTGGGACGGACCCGACCGGGTCGGGCGCGAAGCGGCGAGCGGGAACAGCGGGGTGACCTTGTTCGGGTTCGGCAGCGTCGCGAAGAGCGAAGCGAAGCCCACTGCGGAGCCAGCGGTGGCGATCGCCCACCCCGCGATCGTCGATGAACTGGGGTGGTTCGATGTCTCGGACAGCGAGACGGCCGAGGCGGTTCGTCTCGCGGCGCTGAACGCTGGCGAGGAGGCCGGTCTGGACTCGACCCGCCTCAGCGAGGTGTCGAGTTCCCTCACGGGGCTCTGCGGGTATCTCACAGCGCAGCCTGGAGGCGGCTGGGCCGGGATTCGGAGACTGCGCAGGTCTGGTGTGGGCGGCTTGGAGATCGTTCTGGTCGATGCGGGGCCGGGAGCTGCGGGAATCCCCGGGCGCGGCCATGCGGAGTGCTTCGACGAGGAGACTCAGGGACCGCTCGCGGCAGCGGTACGGCTGGCCACCCGCCATGATGGATATTCCCTGCCTGGCCGCGGCACTGTGATTACGACGCAGTTCTGGCCACGGGGGGTCTATCCGAGCACGGTGGCCGCCGCTGGACTGACCCGTCCCATGCCTGGCGAATCCGTCTGCGGTGATCGGTTCGCGGTGATCCTCCGAGAGGATGGTCCGCTTCTGCTGGTCGTTGACGGGCTTGGCCACGGTCCGATGGCGGCCGAGGCGGCCCAGGCCGCTGTCGCGTCGTTCTACGCCGTTTCGACGGACAATCCGGCAGACGTTCTCGAGGAGGTCCACACCGCGATCGCCGGAACGCGCGGCGCCGCCGTGGCGATCGCGAAGCTGGAGCCCTCCATCGGGGTGGTGAGGTTCGCTGGGCTCGGCAACATCGCGGCTGCGGCGGTCTGCGCCCCGACTGCTCCAGGCCAGGAGGGGCACAGCGAGGACGGTCACCGTCCGGGGCGAATCGGCATGCTCAGCCATGCGGGAATCGCGGGTCACCAGCGGGGCGAAGTCTACGAATGCTGTTATCCCATCCGGGCGGGTGATCTTGTTGTACTGCACTCGGATGGGTTGACCGATCGATGGGATCTTGCGGCATATCCCGGCCTGGCCTGCCACGAGCCGCTGGTGGTGGCTGCTGCGCTGCTCCGTGACGCGGGTGTGCGCCAGGATGACGCATGCGTGCTGGTGGCGAGGAGCTACTGAGTGGAGCACCAGTTGGATCAGTACGTGCGGTGGAATGCGCTGCTTGAGCTGCTGACGGAGCGTGGCAGGATCGGCGTCGAAGAGGCAGCGGAACGGCTTGGGGTGTCGAAGGCAACGATTCGCCGGGATTTCGACCAGCTCGCCAGGCAGCGGATGATTACTCGCACTCGTGGTGGTGCACATGCCAGTGGCATCTCCTCCGACTTGCCCCTGCGTTACAAGACGGCCCGGCAGGTGGAGGAGAAGCGAAGGATCGGTGCCGTAGCCGCGGCCCTCGTCGAGCCAGGCATGACGGTCGGGCTGAACGGGGGTACGACGACGACCGAGGTGGCCAGGGCCCTGGCTGCGCGGCCGGATCTGACCGGGGACCACGACAGAGGGCGGCTGACCGTGGTGACGAATGCTCTGACGATCGCGAACGAGCTGCTCAACAGATCCAACATCCAAGTCGTGATAACCGGCGGCGTCGTCCGTCCTCGGTCACTGGAACTGGTGGGGCCACTGGGCGAGGGGGCGGTCCTCGCTGAGACCACGTTGGACATGGCGCTGCTCGGCGTTGATGCCATCGATGTGATGCTGGGTGCGGCAGCGCACAACGAGGGCGAGGCCGCGGTCAACAGCCTCATGGCGGCCCGCGCCCGGATGGTCGTCATCATCGCTGATCGCTCGAAGCTCTGCAGTAGCGCGTTCGCCAGGATCTGTCCCACGGAGCGGGTCGCGACGCTGGTCACTGACGCCGGAGCGGACCACTCCGCGATCCAGGCGTTCATCGATGCTGGCGTTGAGGTGGTGACGGCATGACCCGAGAGCCAGGTCTCGATGAGCAGGGCCGTGCGATCCTCGCGTTCGAGCGCCAGTGGTGGCGAACCGCTGGCGCGAAGGAACAGGCGATCCTTGACGTGTTTGGATTGTCGCCGACTCGCTACTACCAGCTGCTCAATGCGATACTGGACGAGCCAGCGGCCCTCGCTGCCGACCCCGTGCTCGTTCGCCGGCTCCGGCGCCTGCGCGATGCCCGGCAGGGTGACTGATGGCCGTCAGCGGGCAGGGGCCGGGCCGGTCGTCCCTCTAATGATCAGCGTCGTCGGCACGATGGTGGTCGGGGCAGTGAAGGCCTGGGCGCCTTCTGTGGTTTGCAGCGCTTCTACCAGTATCCGCGCGGCCAGCGCTCCCTGCTCTGTTACCGGCTGCCGCATCGTCGTCAGGTCAAGAAGCTGGCTCAGGTCATGGTCGTCGATACCGATGACGGACATATCCCCGGGCACGTCGAGGCCGTGGCGCCGGAGCGCCGCCAGCGCTCCGAACGCCAGTTCGTCGGACTCCGCGAGGATGGCTGTCGGAGGTTGCTCCAGGGCCAGCAGCGCCTGGGTGGCAAGTTCTCCATTGTGGATCCCGAATGGGACGGAGACGACAAGTTCCGGGTCTGTCGCCAGCCCAGCGGTCCTCAGCGTCGAAAGGTAGCTGGTCCTGCGCTGGTGGGCGACTGGAAGCCACATGTTCTGGTCGGCATAGGTCGAGATCATTCCGATTCGACGATGGCCCAGGTCGATGAGGTGACGCAGAGCGCACGCGACGGTCGCTGCCTCGTCGATCCGCACCGCTGGGATGCCGGCGGTGTCAAGACCGACGACGGCCATGGGGATGCCCGGCTGCCGCAGGGCGGCCAGCTCTGCATCTGCGAAGGGCATGGCGACGACCAGCGTCGCGTCAACCCGTCGCCGCAGCGGTCGTCGATCGAGGAAACGCTGGCGGGCGGCTCGATCCCCGAGGTTGTACAGCAGCAGGTCCAGGCCGTTCTCCCGGAACACCGACTCCGCGCCCGCGACGACCTGCCCGAAGTACCAGCGGGAGGCGTACGGCACGACAAGACCGACTGCCCCGGTCGTTCCCGTGGCCAGGCGAGAGGCGATGGGAGAGACAACATATGACAGGTCTTCGGCAGCTTGAAGTACGCGTCTGCGGGTATGGTCCGCGACGTTGGTCATGCCGCGGAGCGTGCGGGAGACCGTGGCGATCGAGACCCCGGCATGGCGGGCGACATCCTCCATGCTGACGTGGGAGGGCTGGTTCATGATCGCAACGTACTGGTTCCTGGGCGGCGGGGGATCGTTATGCGCTTGTCATGGCACGGGGTGGACACCATGACACTGTAAACGCTTACATACAGATGCTTGTATGAGCACCGGACCGGAGCGCCAGGATGCTGGTCGCAGGTTGGCGTCCGCTGGTAAAGGAGGCGACTGTTCATGATCTCTTCCACTCGACATCGGTTCGTCGCGATAGTTGCTGTTGCGGGGGTCGCGCTTGCGGCCGGCTGCGCGAGCGATGATGGCAACGGCGCGGACAAGGACTCGGCAGAGTGCGCGCCATTCACCGCGTATCAGGGCCATAGCGGCAAAACCGTGACTATCTATGGATCCATTCGTGACGCCGAGCAGGACAGTCTGAACGAGGCCTGGAAGACGTTCACCCAGTGCACTGGGATCGAGATCCAGTATGAGGGAAGCGGCGAGTTTGAGGCGCAGCTTCAGGTGCGGGTTGACGGCGGCAACGCCCCCGACCTGGCCTTCATACCTCAGCCGGGGCTGCTGGCGACCCTGGCGAGGGGTGGCAAGGTCAAGCCTGCTGCTGCTGAGGTCAAGACCCTGGCGGAGCAGAATTGGTCTCAGGACTGGCTGGCATACGGGATGGTTGACGGCAAGTTCTACGCCGCGCCGCTCGGATCCAATGTCAAGTCCTTCGTCTGGTACTCCCCCGGGTACTTCAAGGAGAAGGGGTACGAGGTCCCCACCACGTGGGACCAGATGATTGCCCTCAGTGACACGATTGCGACGAGCGGCATCAAGCCGTGGTGCGCTGGCATCGAGTCCGGCGACGCGACCGGATGGCCGGCAACCGACTGGATCGAAGATGTCCTGCTGCGCACGGGAGGGGTCGAGACCTACGACCAGTGGGTGACCCACGGCATCCCCTTCAATGATCCGAAGATCATCGAGGCCGTCGACAAGGCGGGTTCGATCTTGAAGAGCGACAAGTACGTCAACGGCGGCTACGGCGGCGTCAAGAGCATCGCGACCACCGCCTTCCAGGAGGGCGGGCGGCCGATCCTCGACAACAAGTGCGCCATGCACCGTCAGGCCTCGTTCTACGCCGCTCAGTGGCCGAACGGCACCAAGGTCGGTCCGGATGGCGACGTGTACGCCTTCTACTTCCCCACGATCGACCCGGCAAAGGGCAAGCCAGTGCTGGGCGCTGGTGAGTTCACCGCCGCGTTCACCGATCGGGCGGAGGTCCAGGCGGTCCAGCAGTACCTGGCCTCAGCGGAGTTCGCCAATTCCCGTGCGAAGCTCGGCTCGTGGGTCTCCGCGAACAAAGGCGTGAAACTGGACAACGTCGCCAGCCCGATCGACAAACTCTCGGTCCAGATCCTGCAGGACTCCTCAACGGTCTTCCGTTTCGACGGCTCCGACCTCATGCCGGCGAAGGTCGGTGCTGGGACATTCTGGAAGGGAATGACGGAGTGGATTAGCGGCAAGGACACCAAGAGCACGCTTGATTACATCGAGAACTCCTGGAAGTGAGCTCTCGTGGGAGCTCTGGCTCCCAGGAACTGTAGTGACCTGCGATAGCCGCGCTCCGGGAAGCGGCGGACGGCCGTCTGCCGGAGCGCGGCATCGTGGCCCGGGGAGGGAGAGACGTGGGCTTCGATTTCGCTGGCGAGCTTCCGAAGCTTGGTCAACTGTTGATTGGCATCGCGGCGTTCGGTGTCGTCGTCGCGGCGTTGCTGTTTTTTATCGATCGGGCTCCGAAGCGCGGTCAGGAACGATGGCAGATCGTCATGTTCCTGACTCCAGCGTGCTTGCTGTTGACGATTGGTCTGGTCATTCCCGCGATCCGGACGACCATTCTCTCGTTCTTCAACGGCGACGGCTCTGAGTTCGTCGGCCTGAAGAACTATCATTGGATGTTCAGCGAGCCGGACATATTCACTGTCCTTCGCAACACGCTGATCTGGGTGCTGATCGTTCCGACGGTGGCGACAGCCGTCGGCCTGGTCTATGCCATTCTGGTGGACCGGTCCCGGTTCGAGGCGGTCGCCAAGTCGCTCATTTTCATGCCGATGGCGATCTCGTTCGTCGGCGCGGGCATCATCTGGAAGTTCGTCTACGCCTACCGCCAGGAGGGAGATGAGCAGATCGGGTTGCTGAACCAGATCATGGTTTGGTTCGGGGCCGAGCCGCGACAGTGGCTGCTTGACTCTCCGCTGAACACGGTCCTGCTCATCGTTGTCATGATCTGGGTCCAGGCCGGTTTTGCCATGGTGGTGCTCTCTGCGGCAATCAAGGCGATCCCTTCGGAGATCGTTGAGGCTGCCAGGCTGGATGGCGCCAATCCGTGGCAGATGTTCTGGAGAGTGACCCTGCCGAGCGTTCGTCCGGCCGTTGTGGTCGTCGTCGTGACGATTTGCATTGCTACATTAAAGGTTTTCGATATTGTGCGGACGATGACCGGTGGGAATTACGACACCAGCGTCATTGCCAACGAGATGTACAGCCAGTCGTTCCGGTATGCGGAGACTGGCCAGGGATCCGCGCTTGCGGTGTTTCTGTTCGTTCTGGTTCTGCCGATCGTCATCTACCAGGTGCGGTCGCTGCGCAAACAGCGGGAGATCTCATGACCGCCGCATCAGCCTCAGAGGCCGTC
>JAFGOK010000760.1 GCA_016926535.1 Micromonosporaceae bacterium
AAGCCTCTCGGTTCCCGATTCGTGCCGCAACGCTATCCCTGGCATATGTGGTCGGGCCACGGGACACCTTCCGCCACCGGCACAGCAGCCTTCAGCAGGCGTCGCGGGTCCGCAGGCCAGGCGGTCGGGTTGGGGCCCCGGTCCCCGTGGCCAGGGCCAGCCGCATGAGCGGGGCGGGCTTCTCCGGCGACCTGCGCACTCGGGCGCTGGCGGATCCCGGTATCCAACTCGTCGATCTTGACCGGGTGTACGCGGGCGGTTGACCATCGCTGCGGTAACCTTCCTACCCAGATCGTACATATGGTTCGAAATTATGATAAAAAGTATTTCCTGTGAACCTCGACAGTGTCACTGTGCACCCGGTCTCCCGGGGCCAGGCTTTCTCCGCCCCACCAGGAAGCCGGTGGCGATGATGTCCGTCATGTGGCCGCCGCCCATCGCCGGACTGGACGAGCTGGACGGACATGGAACGCATCACCGTAGTGATCATGGCTGACGATCCGATCCTGGAACTGGGTATCGCCAGCCAGTTGCGCCAGCAACCAGATATCCAGTTGACGGATGCCGGCGATGCCACGGGCGCCAGGGTCGTCCTGGTCGCCGCCGATCAGGTGACCGAGCGCACGCTGCAGGTTCTTCGGTCGCATCGGCGCAATGGAACCAAACTGGTCCTGGTGGTCTCCGACGTTGCGGATTCGGAATTCGCCGGGGTCGTCGAGACGGGCGTCTCAGGCGTCGTCCGCCGCAGGGAGGCAACGTCCGATCGCTTGGCGACCGCGATCCGGGCTGCTGCGGTCGGGGAGGGGACGCTGCCGCCGGACCTACTCGGGCGGCTGCTGGGCCAGCTCGGGCACATGTGCCGCAAGGACCCAGCCGCACGAGGGCTGCGTACCGCAGGCCTGCTGGAGCGGGAGATCAAGGTGTTGCGCCTGGTCGCGGAGGGCAAGGACACCGCGGAGATCGCCGCAGAGCTGTCGTATTCCCAGCGGACGGTGAAGAACGTCATGCATGACATCACCAGCCGGCTTCACCTGCAGAACCGGGCGCACGCCGTCGCATACGCCCTCAAGGAGGGCCTGCTGTGACGTGGGGCGCCGCCGCGCCTACGTGCTGGTCCGCTGAACGCCGCTGGCCAGCAGCCAGGTGCGGCAACGGCCACCGTCCACGCCGGGCAGCGGTGGGCCAGGGGTCTGGCAGGTGATGGTGAGGCTCAGCTTCTTGCCAGCGGCCACCTCGATCGGGGAAACGAAGTGGTAGTCGATGTCGCGGAAGTTGGCCATGGACAGCGTCAGGATCGCGGTGCCCTCCGCGAGCACCTCCACCCGCCCCGCGTCGCCCTGCGGGTTCTGAAGAACGAGATCAGTCAGTACCAGCGTCGCGTCCGCGGGCACTATCGACGTGTGATCCCCGGAGGTGCTGCCGCCAGGGACGGCGTTGGCGTTCAGGGGGATGCGGATCGGGGTGATCGAGGACGAGGGCTGGGGCGGGGGGAGTGAGACCGCGCCGCTGGGACCTCCTGCTGCCCTCAGCGCGGCATCGGCCTGCTGCCTTGCACTGTCGGCGGCCCGGTCCACGCTGGCGGCGCGCTGGGATGCCTTGGCCAGCGGGTCCCTGACTGCCTCCTGGGCAGCGGACTCCACGGTCGGCTTGAAGATCAGGAACCATGCCGCCAGCAGTGCGACCAGCGCGGCGGCCAGTGCTCCAATGGCGCGCGGGGCCACCCTTGGCACGAGGGCGGTCTGCACCGAGGCCGCCTCCAGCACCGCCGGCTGCTGGCCGTTGGCTTTCACCAGGATGTGGAAGGGGCGAGTGATAGCCGTCCCCCGCCACAGGATCCGCCGGTGGTGGATCGCTAGCGCCGCGAACTTCGTCTGCCCCGGGGGCACGGTCAGCGTGGCCGGATGCGACCGGAGCAGGAGGTGCCCGTCCGGCTCCTCGCCCTGGACCGCCACGGCGATGGGGACATTGCCCCGGTTGTCAACGGCCACCTCATGCCGCGCCCGGCGCCGGGTCTGGGACGTGTGCGGGCTAATCTCCGTTGTCAGATCGGTGAACGGCAGGATGTGGACGATCCCCTCCGGGGCCACCGTGTCCTGGATCCGGGCGGACGGGACGACCGAGACGCTGAACGGGACCTCCCCGGCGGCCAGCACAGGGGAGCGGGGCGGCCGGAAGCACAGTGTGACGGAGGTTTGATCGCCAGGGTAGAGATTGGCCGTGGGCGGTTGGACTTCGGTCCAGAACGAGGCCTCGCCGTGGACCTCGAAGGCGTACTCCTCGACGATGCGGCCGGTGTTGCGTACCGTCAGCCGGCAGGTCAGCTCATCCCCCGGCGTCACCTCAAGGGCGATCGGTTCCAGCAACGCATGCGTAGGCATAGTTTGACAGTATATGTCCCTTTTGGTGCTGCCACTGGCTCTCGGGGTACGCCTCGGGGCAGGGTTGTGCACGAAGGGGCAACGCGACACTACACGAAGGTCTGTCCCGCGTACTATCGCAAAAGAAGTGGTAACACCGAAATATGTCTGCATGCGGTGTATCGGGGGCTTTAGGCAGACTACCTGGTCCGTCAAGCGGTGGGCGGGGGCGTTGCTGGTCACGCTGATGGGGTCTGGGATAGTGCTGGTCACGGGAGCGTCGGCCATTTCCCGGATTTCCGGCGTTCAGCGGGCACCTGGCAAGACCCCGGCGGCGCCGGCGGAGCCTTACCGGCTCGCCTACACCAGCACCGACCAGGTCACCCTTGGCGCTGTGGATGCCGTCGCGGGGGTGGCCAGGGTCGCTCCCGTCCAGGTGTCCCCGGCGGACGAGGCGTCAGCCAGGGGTAGCGCCCTCGCCTATACGACCAGCCGGCCCGGACACACCGACACCGACCTCGCATACCTGCCGCCTGGCGCGACCACCCCGATTGCGCTGACCAGCGATGATGCGGTTGACGAGCGGCCAGCACTATCGCCGGACGGCACCCGAGTGGCCTTCGCGTCGAACCGGGCGGGGGAGTTCGATATCTGGACAATCCGGACCAATGGTACCGACCTGCGCCAGATCACCGACCGACCCGCAGACCAGGCTGGTCCGAACCCATCCTCCCCGAGACGGGGTGATGACACCTGGCCGACCTGGTCGCCCAGTGGGGACAGGATCGCGTTCAGCAGCCAGCGACCCGATCCGGCCGGTGACCTCTACGTCGTGCCCGCCAGCGGGGGATTGCCGGAGCGGCTGACCGACTGGATCGGCCAGGACACCCAACCGGCCTGGTCGCCGGTCGGGGACACCATCGTATTCGCCACCGCCCGGTTCGGCGCTGCCGGCAGCGCTGCCACCGAGCTGGCAACGCTGAACCCGGCAGGAGCTGACCCGGTCAGCCGCCTGAACGTCGCCGGGGAGCAGCCGGCCTGGTCGCCGGACGGTACCCAGCTGGCGTACGTCACAAGGGAAGCCGATCAGCTGGGGGATATCCGGCTCCTCCCCGCGCCGATCGCGGGTGCGGCTGGTGCGTCGGGCGGGGCTGGTGCCTCGGGTGTGTCGGGTGCGCCCGCCGCGGTTGGCACGGCACTCGCGGCTGGATCGCAGCAGGTCGAGAGCCATCCGACCTGGCGGGGTGCGACCGTCATCTACACCACGCTCACGCCCGCCCCGGAAAGCGGGACCGACGTCTGGTCCGTGGCCGCCAACGGCGGGGATCACCGCGACCACACCCGCCGCCTTGGGATGTCCGAGTCGGACCCGGCGTTCTCCCCGGACGGCACGAAACTGGCCTACGTCGAATGGGATGCCCAGGGCCAAAGTCGGATCATGGTGGTGGACGCGGTCGGTGGACGACCCCGGCGGCTGACCAACGACCAAAAAGCCCACACATACGAGAAGGATCCAGCCTGGTCCCCGGACGGAAGTGCCATCGCGTTCACCCAAGTAGTACTCGTTGCAGACGATGGGATGTGGCGTGTCGTGGCGATCGCGCGAGTCTCCGACGGCATGATCATGGGCGAGATCCCAGGGCCCGACGGCCCGGCGGATGAGGACATGGAGCCGGCGTGGGCTCCGGATGGCAAGCACCTCGCGCTAGTGCGATACACCCCCGCCGCCCCGAACTCCTCGTCGCCCGCTCCCTCGCCGTCGGGGCCGCCCATCAACGTGTTCGTGCCCAACTCGTTCATGTACAGTTCCGGGCTTCACGTGTGGGTGGTGGAGATCGCTCTCGACGGTACCGGCACGCTCAGGACCGGGGCACAAGTCGATCTCAGCGGCTCGGTCGACGACGAGGTGTGCAGTTATGGGGACCACCGAACCCCAGCGTGGTCGCCAGACGGCTCGGCGATCGCCTACGTCGCCTCTGGGGTGATGTGTGTCGTCGACCCGGACGGTTCGGATCCCAGGATCCTCGCAGGGACGCCGGAAGCGAAGTGCATGGACGTTTCGGATCCAGCGTGGTCGCCGGACGGCGCAACGATTGCGTACGCGCAGGAGACAGCAGCGACAGGGTCGTCGTCAGACTGCGACGTTGAGATCCAGCAGATCCCCGCAAGAGGCCTCGCAGCAGGGCAGAGCCCGACCGTGCTTGTGCCTGCGACCAGATCGCCCTCCCAACCGGCGTTCTACCGGCCGCCGCAGATCAGTGAGCTCGTTTCATCCTGACGTTTGCGCTGGTGGGGCATTGATTTGATGGGAAGTCAACTTCGCCTCTCGCCCAGCTCAGGGGCA
>JAFGOK010000761.1 GCA_016926535.1 Micromonosporaceae bacterium
CCGGGAGCCCCGCGTCTTGACCTCCAGCCAGCACTTGCCCGAGTCGACGTACGTCCGCGTTCTGATCTTGAATCGACGGCGACGCCGGTAGGCCGCCAGCAAGTAGCTGGCCCAATCCAGGGTGTCGAAATATACCGACTCGTAGCCGAACGAGCGCAGCTCGGAGATCTCCAGCACCCGAGCGCTTTCCTCGATCCGCTGGAGCAGGTCCTCGACCTCCCCCAGGGGCAGCACGTACTTGCGGTCCACTCGGGTCTGCAGCGCGGCCTGCTGGTTGAGTTCCTCCAGCGAGATCGGTTCGATACCGGACACCGCCGACCCGACAACCGAAACATCGAGGGTGACGGTCATCGATACTGCCTCAGCCACGCGGTGTCGTCAGCGCTGATCCTCGGGGAACAGGTCGCGGACGCCGCCGAGCCAGCCGCAGGCCTCGCTGGTCCGGGCATGGGCGATGCCTGGCCGGTCGCCGGCCTCGCCGGTCCGGGCGCTGGGGTCGCGCGCCGCTGCGCCGCAGCGGACCCGCGCGCGTTGGACCAGTACCGCACGTCTACCAGCGTCGTGTCGTTGACCAGATCGACCTTCTGGACGGCCACGGAATGCACCCGGGCTCCGAGCAGTTGCTCCAGCCGCGCCACCAGCATGACCCGGTCGGTCATCGCAGAATCGATCACCATGAGCTGGTGGTGGTAGTTGCGGAGCAGGCGAGGGTGGTCGCCGACGTACATCACGACCAGGACCAGCGCCATCAGCCCGCCGTTCAGCGCCGTCGAGCCGCCGCCCAGCCCCCCGAGCAGCCCGAGAGCCAGCGCTGAGAAGTAGTACGCGATCTCCTGCTGATCCAGCTCCGCCGACCGCAGCCGGATGATGGACAGCACCCCGAACAGGCCGAGCCCGAGCCCCGCCCCGACCGTGCTCGAGCTCAGCGACCCTGCGACGGCCAGTACCCCGACGTTGACGCCGAGGTAGGCGACGACCAGGTCTCGCCGACGGTGGCGCGGGAAGTACAGCCCGAAGACGAGCAGCAGCACCGCCACGATGTCAATGACAAATAGGGCAAGGTCAGACATGGGGTCGTGTCCTCCTGATCCGGCATCCGGCATCCGCTCCGCGAGCGGAGGACGGCTGCGGCCACGCGCTGGCCGTCATGTCTCGAAAGGGTAGGAAGCAACCACCTAAGATGTCCTTTGGCCAGCATATGAACCACCTATGAATGTTGGACATCGATGCCTGCCCTGGCCGCCGTCCTCCACAATGGCCCGTTCGGCCCCCAGCCACCGCCCACGCAGATCACGCCTGCCCGCGCCCGGTCGCACCCGCCCCGGCAGCACCCCGGGGAAGCCGGTATCGAATCGAGACGATTGCCGGCCGAACCGCTGTAGCGCGATGCGCCATGCACGCGGTAGAAACACCACAACCCCTTCCTCCACCACTCGATAGAAGTCGGAACGGCGAGAGAGCGCTCTCCCGCCTCCGGTTCGCCCTTCCCGCAACCGCCCCCCATCGATAGGCAGGTCGATGAGAACGATCAGTCGTCCTCGTATCGCACTCGCGGCTTCCGCGCTCGCGTTCACCGCCGCAGGACTGGCGGCGCTGGCCCCAGCCGCTTCGGCAAACGCGCGGACCAGCGCCACCCAGCCCGATTTCGGGCCAAACGTCTTCGTCTATGACGAATCAACGCCGGTCAACCAGATTCAGGCACAATTCGACGAGCTTTTCGCCCAGCAAGAAACCAACGAGATGGGGACGAGCAGATACGCATTCCTGTTCAAACCCGGTCAGTACTCGGTCGACGCCAGGCTCGGTTACTACACGACCGTCGCAGGGCTCGGCCAGTCGCCCGACGACGTCGCCATCACCGGAGCCGTTCGGGTCGTCGGGCAGGCCGATCCGAACTCCGCAGCCGGCGTCTCGGCGCTGACCAACTTCTGGAGGTCAGCGGAGAACCTCTCAGTCACCCCGACCGACTGGTCGAACCAGTGGGCGGTCTCCCAGGCCTCCCCCATGCGCCGGATGCACATCAACGGCGTCCTCTGGCTCGAACCGGGCAACGGCGGGTACTCCAGCGGCGGCTACATCGCCGACTCGAAAATCGACGGCCTCACCATCAACGGTTCCCAGCAGCAGTGGCTGACCCGCAACTCGGTACTGGGTGACGCCTGGACCAACGGGGTGTGGAACCAGGTGTTCTCCGGCGTCGTCGGCGCCCCGGAGCAGGGCTTTCCCGATACTCCGTACACCACCCTCGACCGCAGCCCGATCACCAGGGAAAAGCCGTTCCTCTACCTCGACGGCCGGGGCGAGTACCGGGTGTTCGTCCCCGCCCTTGCGACCAACTCCTCCGGGACGACTTGGGCAGACGGGCAGCAGAAGGGGTCATCGGTGTCCATCCGTGACTTCTACCTCGCCAAACCGACCGACAGCGCCAAGACCATCAACCAGCAACTGGCACGGGGAAAGCATCTCCTGCTGACCCCAGGGGTCTACCGCCTCGACCGAGCGCTGCGGGTCACCAAGAAGAACACCATCGTCCTCGGCCTCGGCATGCCAAGCCTCACGCCAACCTCTGGTGATGCCGCTCTTCGAGTCGAGGACGTCGACGGAGTCAAGATCGCCGGTGTCCTGGTCGACGCTGGGCAGCGGGAGTCCAGCGTGCTGGTGGAGATCGGCGGGCAGAACAGCCACCGGGACCATTCCCGGAACCCGATCTCGCTTCAGGACGTCTTCTTCCGGATCGGCGGCCCCTGGGTCGGCAAGGCGAAGACCAGCCTGGTCGTCAACAGCGACGACACAATCATCGACAACATCTGGGCCTGGCGCGGCGACCACGGCAACGGCATCGGGTGGACCCAGAACACCGCAGACACCGGCGTCATCGTCAACGGACACGATGTGACGGCCTATGGCCTGTTCGTCGAGCACTACCAGAAGTACCAGACC
>JAFGOK010000762.1 GCA_016926535.1 Micromonosporaceae bacterium
GCACCGCGCCGTAGGCGTAGCCGAGCACGCAGGCGATAACCAGCAGCCCGCCGAGGGCGACGAACGGCAGGCGCCGCCGCCTGCGGGTCGCCCGCCACGGGCCGCACCCGACCCGGGGCTGGGCGGCCCCGGTACGGCTCTCCGGTTCGGTTTTCGGGTATGCGGAACCCAGCGCCATGGCCGCCTCCCGTTCTGGCGCTCGATATCGAGAAGAACTTGGTTGTGGAATGCGGACGGTCAGCTGGTGAGGACCGCCTGCGACTCGGCCACCCGCACCGACACAGTGCCGGTCGTGGTCAACCCGGCCACGGTGCCCGACTGGCCAGCACCAGCCCAGGTGACCTCCCACGTGATCGTCACCGTCACGTTGAAGGCCGCACCGGCGACACCAGCCGACGAGCGCCGGTAGGTGTAGCCGCAGTCCGGCGAGGCGGCCATCGGATCCGTCCCGGCCGTCCACGCCGTACCCGGCCCGGTACAGGTCACCGAGCCACCCTCGCCCAGCGCCCATACCGCCTTCACCGGCCGAGCCGTCGCCGTGACCGACACCCCGGGAACGGAGGCCGTCGCCGACTGCGCCTGCCACGAAGCCGTATCCAGAGCCAGCCACGTCGGCAGGTTCACCAGTTGGTCGCCAGCCGGGTTGAGCCGGATCGCAACCGCCGGCAGCCGCAGCCGAGACCGGGCCTGCCGAGCGAGCGCCTCAGGTGATACCGCCGGCTGGGCGCCGGGAATCCAGACTGGGGCGGGAAAGCACCAGCCTGTGCCGTCGTCCCGATAACACGTCTTGATGTACCAGCCGCCCTCCCCGGCGGGCTGCCCGCCGAGCGCTGCGACCGTGTCGGCCGAGGGACTCACCGGATCGTACGTACAGTGGAGGTCACTTTCGCCGCCCTGGCTGCTGCTACCGCGGCCAGCGTTCTGGCCTCCGTTGCTGTTGCCCGGCTGGCCCGGCCTGCCTGCGTACACGTCACATACCGGGTCGCTGGGTTTGGTGCATACCGCGCCCCCGACTCCCTCGTCGGCGAGCGCGGGCGCCGGAACCAGGAGCGCAGCTCCCAGCAGGGCCAGAATCACGATGTTGCGGGTCCGTCGGGTCAACATGTTCCCACCCGGCCCAGCTTGAAGACCGAGACCTTCCAAGCGCCGTCCGCCCGCGTCACAGTCGCGGTCATGACGTGTCGGCCTCCGGGGACGTCGTCGACCAGCCCACCCGACGCCTTGTAGTTCAGCCAGTTCTCGGTGTTCACGCAGTCGGTGACGGTCGCGTCCGTCGGCGCTTCCGGCGGTTTGACCTCGGATACCTTCGGATCGAGGACGACGCTTCCGAGGCTGACGTGCTGGTTGTGCTGGTTGGTGGCCAGCACGCCGACGATGAGCTTGAGCGCCTCGCCGCTGGTGTAGGTACGCAGAGCCGGCTCGTCCGGGTTGGAGGTCTTGCCCGCCTGGACCCAGGCATCCCACATCCCCCGGTACGCGGCGAGCGCGTCCCGTTCTGCGGCTGCCGCTGGCGTCAGGCTGGTCGGGCTCGACGAACCCGGCGTTCGCGAGGCACCCGGTTTGCCGGAGGACTTGCCGGAGTCGCAGGCGGTCACCGCCACGGCGAGCAGCACCGCGACCCCGATGAGTACCGTACGTGTCCGCACCTGCCACCTCCCGGGAGAGCGAGCCGCCCCGAGGACCGGGAACCCGCTTGCGGCAGGCTGGCCACGCCGCGCGCGATACCCGGGCTGAAAGGGCTTCGGGTCATGCGTACCATTGACGACCGCTGTTCCCGCAACCTGATGACGTCACGTGCGCACGTTTACCGCCGGAAAAGCACGTACCTCAGGGAACCAGTCCTTGATCGCGATCGTGAATGAGGGCAAACCGAATACTCTTCACCCGAAAAGTGTCGTATACCTGACACTCTCGCCCGGTCGCCTCTCAGTAAGCTCCGACAAACGTGGACGCACGGAAGGTCGGCATCATGAACGACCGCAGCCAATCTCATGATCGCGTCCTGACACTTCTCTGCGAGCGCGGAGCCGGTGAGGTCCTCCAAACCCTGCGCACCAGCGGTGGCGCGACCACCTTCGCCCAGCTAGTCACCTGCGGCTCCCGGCATCCTGGCCGCCTGCTGCGGGCACTAGCCGCCGAGGGCCTGGTCAGCCGATCGGTGTCGGGAAGCTGGGATTCCGATCCGGGTCTGAGAGCCGCCTTCACCCTGACCGACGAGGGGAACGAGCTGGCCGAGCGCCTGGGACGGCTCTCGGGATGGGCGCGGCAGCGTACCGAGAGAGACCACCCACATCGGAGGCAGTACTGGTTACGCCGGTGGGTATAGTCCCGCCAGAGGATCTTCGAGCCTCAGACTGTGCGTGATATTGCGGATACGCATAAGTCATAAAGAATCACGCACGGTATTGGCGCCTATCACAATATCGATAGTCTGACGCCTGCAACTTGCACTAAACTCCCTCGGTCAACGCTTTGGCACAACGGGCCACTTCACCGGGGGAGGTGAGCCGCCCTGCCTGACGCCATGGACCAGATACGCAAGATCTGCAGCCGGAAACGGGCCGAGGACATCCTCTACGCACTTGAGCAGGGCCCGCTCCACTACTGCGAGATCCAGCAAGATGTCACGATTTCCACCCACCAGATTCTGCACGGCCACACGCTGACCGACACCCTGAACTGGCTGCGCGACGAGCACCTCGTCGTCCGCAAGGTCGACGCCGGCGAGATCACCTACGAACTCACCCCATGCGGAGTCGACCACCTGGGGCTGATCAAGCAGATCCGGCGTCTGGAAGCCACCGGCCAGACCGACGATCAGGAAACGCCCCGCTGATCACGCGTCGGCGAGCATCACCGCTCGCCGCAGCCTCGGGCACTCCGGTACGCGGCCAGATCGAGCAGCAACACGTCCATCGTGCCGACGATCTCGGTATGCGCCACCGCGACGGGTCTCCATCCCCACCGGTGGTAGATCTGGCGGGCGGAGGCGGCCGGGTTCGCGCAGAGGGTGGCGTACGGCTCGGGACGCTGTTCCAGCAGCGCGGTCATGAGTGCGGTGCCGATGCCTCGGCCGCGTTCGGGGCGGCTGACGATGAACTCCATGACCGCGAATGTCGGAACGCCTCGGACCTCGGGCGGTTCGTGGTCGGCATCGCCCCACCAGGTACCGGCTGGGAAGGTCAGCCCGTGGGCAAACCCGATCACCTGGTCCTCGCCGGTCTCCGCGACGACCAGCCTGAACCCCGGGGAGGCTGCCTCGACGGTGAACCGCTCGACGAATGCGGCTACGTGCTGCTCGCCCTCGTGGTATGGCGGCTCGGCGTAGGTCGCGCGGTACAGGTCCGCCAGCGCCGACAGCAGCCAGTCGATCTCGCTGGAATCGGGCTCGCGAATAGAAAAGCCGCTGGTCGCCGGTGCACCATCGGCCAGGGTGCCGCCGCCCGGCTCGCCCGCACTCATACCGCCTGGCCCACGAGTCGCAGAGCGTGTGCCTGGTCGAGCAGGTCCCGCGCGGGGCGACTGCCGTTGCGGCGCAGCCGGGTATGGAACTCGGTGAACCGGGCGTGGGCACGGCCGGAGCGCACGGTGGTCAGCAGTGGCAGAACTGGCGCGACGGTCTGGCAGGCCCCGGTCTCGTCGCCGAGGTCGAGCTGGGATAGTCCGAGCCGGACGCTGTAGTAGGCGCGGTTGCGCTGGTACGACGGACCGAGCTGGTCGACTGCGGACCGCATCTGGTCGATCCTCTGGTCGCGCTGGCCGAGGTAGCCAGCAGCGGTAGCCCGGCGGGCGGCCAACTCGGCGTCGTCGAAGAACGCGATCCACGGTGGATCCTCGGGGCGGATCGCCGGGGTGAAGACATGGCGGGCGCGACGCATTGCCGCCTGGCTGCTACCGGGGTCACCGAGCTGCGCCCAGCACACCGCCTCCCGGGAGGCCAGCAGCGCCAGTAGCCTCGGTGGCCCCCAGCCAGCCGCACGGCGCTGCGCCAGCTGGGCGAGCTGGATCGCCTCGCGGGGGCGTCCGCGGTACCGGGCGAGGGTGTTCATGCTGGCCAGCACCAGGACTTCCAGATTGAGGTCGTCGGTGAGCTGGGCGGCTTGCAACGCCTCGCCGTAGGCCATCCTGGCTTGCTCGTACCGTCCGGCGTCGAAGTTCAGCCAGCCGGACATCTCCGCCAGCTCCCCGTAGGCGATCCGCAGCTCGCGCCCGGCGGCCTCGGCGAGATCGGTGGTGTTGAGGATCTGGTCGACCCGGCGGGCGCACCAGGAGGCGACCTCGCCGACGATGTCCCCGCCGTACTGGTCATCGAGGCGGTAGAGGTCGCCGACGATTGATCGCACCCGGCGGGCGGATTCCAGGTTGGCCTGGGTACTGGCTCCGGCGAGGATTGCTGCGAACGGCGCGGCGGCGGACGCGGCGAGCACGGTGCGTCGTCTCATCTCCGGCTCCTCGTCCTGGCCAGCATCCGCGCTGCCATAGCTATTGGTGGTACTTGCCTCGACGGTACCGAGGCCGGGCGGGGTGAGCCCAGCCAGCGCGCTCGGAATGCCGAGGCCCTCAATGATCCGCCTGGCGGTGCGGATGTCGAAGCAGTCGCATGCGCCGGTTGCTAGCCGGGAGACGTGGGCCTGGGAAAGGCCCGTGGCTGCCGCGATCTGGATCTGACTCGCTCCGGTGTGCTCGATGACCGCCGGCAGCACGATGCTCCAGTCCCAGGCTCCCAGTGCCTGGCGGACCTGGTCATCGAGCCACACCGCTGGCGGTACGAAAGGGAAGGTTGTGGCCGTGGCTCGTGCGGTGACCGAGCATGCGCCGCAGTGGCGGTCGGGGTTGTATCGGCTCAGCTGGCGACCGCAGGTGGCGCATTGTCGATCGGGGTCTGCCATGGCACCTCACCTCGCGATATACGCCGATGTATAGATCGACCATGCGGCTGCGGGTCGCTTCGCTGCGCGGTTACGCGGCACGGTGGTCGTCGTCGCTCGCTGTCGCGGGCGGTGCGCCCAGCCGGGTCTCGCCGAGCGAGGCAGGCGGGCGGATCGGTTGCTTGATAACTTCAACTCCACCGCTGGTCCGCCCGTCCTGACGTCCCCCTCCTTGCTGTGCTGCATAATCGCGCATAGCGTTGAGGGTACGTCATGGAGGGAACGACTGGTGGGTACCAGCACACCGCCGCTGCGGCCCCGCGAGCGGCTGGGTCGGGAGCTTCGGGCACTGCGATTGCGCGCCCGGCTGTCCGGCGAGCAGCTCGCGGAGCGGATCGGCACATCCCAGTCGCGAGTCTCGCGCACCGAAACCGCGCGGTACCGGGCCGATGTGGCGATGGTGCGCCGCTGGCTGGACGTGACCAAGGCCGACGACGCCACCCGCGAGGAGCTGCTCGCGCTCGCCGATGACGCGTTGGTCGAGGTCGCCGCCTACCGGTCGATCTTCCGGGGTTCGCTGGCGACCGAGCAGCGGGCCCGGATCTCGCAGGACGCGGCGGCGGTCCGGATGCGGCACTTCCAGCCGTTCATGATCCCCGGGCCGTTCCACACCGAGCGGTACGCCCGCTCGGCGCTGATGGCCGCGCGGGTGGCCGACGAGTCCGGGATCGACGAGGCGGTCGCCGCCCGGCTGGAACGCGGGGCGCGGCTACGCAAGGACGGCGCCCCGAAGTACCACGTGATCCTCACGGAGCTGGCCCTGCGCTGGCGCCCACTGGATGCGACCGATGACGACCACGCGGACGCGCTGCGGGAGGTCCTCGCCGCCGCCACCGCCCCGTCGATCACGGTGCAGGTGGTGCCGGCCGACGCGCCGACCAGGCGAGCACCGATGTGCGCCTTCCTGGTCACCGAGTTCGGCCCGGAGACCGGTGAGCCGACGATCGTGCAGGTCGAGCTGCCGGCGGTGGAGATGACGTTCGTCGGCACCGACGACGTCGCGGCGTTCGAGCTGGTCTGGCAGCAGATGGCCGGCGCCGCGCTCGACCCGCAGTCCTCCGCCAGGCTCATCGCCGGGCTGCTGCGGGAGCGATAGCACCAACCCCCGGAGTACCCCCCAATTGAAGGAGGTCGTACGTGCCCACCAACCCGCTCAGCACCCCGAACCTCAGCACACCCGGTTTCGCCGCGTCGGGCTTCGCCGCCTCAGGCGCGGGCGAGTTCGGACCGTTCCACACTCCCGCCGGTCGGGTCTGGAACCTCGCGGCCACCCCGGTCGCGGCCGGCGAGGACAGCACCAACGACCAGGGCTGCGTCGCCGTCGCCCACCACACCGACGGGCGGGTCATGGTCGCCGACACCAAGCGGGACCTGGACGCCCAGGAGCCGCTGGTGTTCCTGGCGGGCGAGTGGCGGGACTTCGCCGCCGCCGTTCGTGACGGCCGGATCTGAACCAGACCGCATCGACCGGAACGGGAAGCCCTGACGAGATGACCACCGCCCGCCCGCAGCCCGCGCCACCAGGGCCACCCATGGAGCCTGGGCCAGTGCCCACGGCCCGAGCCCGGCGCGGGCTGCGGGCGCTGGTGGCCGCCACCGCCATCTCCTCGGCCGGGGATGGGGCCTTCGTCGCCGCAGCCCCGCTCGCAGCCGCAGCGGTGACCCGGGATCCGGCGCTGGTCGCGCTGGTCACGGCGGCCGAGTACCTGCCGTGGCTGGTCGTGGCCCCGTTCGCTGGGTTCTTCGTCGACCGGTGGCCCAGGCGCAGCACTGTGATCGTCGCGGACCTGCTGCGCATGGGCCTCGTCGGGATCCTGGCCGTGCTCCTGGCCACCGGTTCGGCGTCGATCACCGTGATCGCGCTGTGCGCGTTCGGGATCGTCACCGGCAACGTGTTCCATTCCGCGTCGACAGAGGCGATGATCGCCGACCTGACCGGGCGGGACGAGGCGCTACTGCACACGGTCAACGGCCGCCAACAGGCGGCGTACACCGGTGGGCGGCAGCTGGCCGGGCCTCCACTCGGGTCGTGGCTGTTCGGTCTGGCACGGTGGCTGCCGTTCGCCCTCGACGCGGTGTCGTTCCTGGTCTCCGGGCTGCTGCTGATGGTGGTACCCCGGCGGCCAGCGGTCGCCGAGCGAGCCGAGGGGATCTGGCGGTCGCTGCGGCGGAGCACCGGGTTCCTGCTCGGTCACCGCACCCTGCGGTCCCTGGCGCTACTCACGGCAGCCGGGAACATCAGCATCAACATGGTGCTGGGCATCCTCGTGCTCTACGCCACCGATGACCATGGCCTTGGGATCACCGAGTCCGGGTACGGGCTGCTGCTGGCCGCGATGGCGGCTGGCGGCGTGCTCGGCGGGTTCCTCGCGTCGCGGGTGATCGGGTGGCTCGGTCCCCGGGTGGCGGTCATCGGCGGCCTGGCCGCCGAGGGCGGGGCGTGGCTGGCGCTCGCCGCCACCAGCCATCCGCTGATCGCCGGGGCGGCGCTGGCGCTCGGGTACGTCGGGGTCGCGGTGGTCTCGGTCGTCGTGATGAGCACCCGGCAACGCCAAGTCCCTCCCGGGCAACTCGGGCAGGTCATCTCGGCGTTCCGGGTGATCGGCAACGGTCCCGGGCCGCTCGGGGCCATCATCGGCGGTCTGATCGCCGCTGCTGCCGGCCTGCGTGCCCCGATCCTCGTCGCGGCGGCAGTGACGCTGCTCGCGGTCCTGCTGGTTCTCCGGATCCAGCTCACAAACAGTCGGTAACAGCGCACCAACCTTGTGTTGGTGCATAATCGCGCCTAAAGTTCATTCAGTTTCATGCACTGCCTGGTTAGGTATTGATCACGACCCGTCCCGGTCAGCCCAGACGCTGACCCGCCCCAGGAGGTGATCTTGTGAC
The DNA here is from genome assembly GCA_016926535.1 of Micromonosporaceae bacterium. Lineage (GTDB taxonomy): Bacteria > Actinomycetota > Actinomycetes > Mycobacteriales > Micromonosporaceae > JABDRL01. Next base: position 7,815 of record JAFGOK010000762.1, read on the forward strand.
TCCGCCACACCCACAAGTGGCCCCTGGCATCCCGCTGGGCGTCACCGCCACCTCGCCGTTCGGCCCCGTATCCGCCCCGCTCGGCAGCCTCAGCACCTCACCGCTCGGCTGCCGAACCAGCGACTGCCACGCCAGCGCTTCGGGACGAGCCCGGCGGCAGCCAGAACTCACCTGCTGCGGCGCGGCAGCGGCGAGCTGGAACCGGCATCAGCCCGACCGCGCCTGGATCGAGTGGGGATTCTGCTGGCCGCCGTTCAGCGTCGCCCGGCCTCGCTGCCTGACCTGCCACGAGCCCTGGCCGTGCACCGAGGCGCTCGCGGCGCTCGACCACCTCGACACGCGCGGCCAGCACGTCCCGGTTGCGATCCCCTCGCAAACCAGGGAGGCCCCGTGACGCCGATCGTCTGCGCGTCCCGCCGGGACACGACGCCGGAGGCTCTGGAGGTGCCGGGGTCGTGACACCAGTACCCGCCCTCGCCGACGACTTCTTCCGGCTGGCTCACCACGACTCGACCGGGCAACCGCTGCTGCACCCCCGCGCGACCGGGCTCGGCCTGGCTGCGGCGCTGCTCGCCGAGCTGTTGTGGGGGCGAAGCCTGGTCATCCACGAGGGACTGGTCTACCCGCACCCGGAATCCACCCGGCCACCAGCGGACGCGCTCGCACATACCGTGCTCGACCAGATCACCGCACAGACCCAGTACCACAACGTCCGTACCTGGCTGGGGTTCCTCAGCCAGCGCGCAACTGCCGACGTCGCCGAGCGGCTGTGGCGAGCCGGGCACCTCCGGCCGGTCACGGTCCGGCGACTGCTGCGGCAGGTCACGGTGTACGAGCCCACCGACGTGCTGACCGCCGCCGACCCCTGGGTGCGACTGACCACCCGCGTCACCCGGCATCAGCCCCTCGACCCGCCGGACGCCTTCCTGCTCTGCCTGTCCGGGGCGACCGGCCTGAACGAGTACCTGCTGCGCGACGCGTCCATCGAGGCGCGGCGCTATGCCGCGCACCTGGAAGCGTCGGCGCCCGCCCCGCTGGCCGAGCTGCTGGCGCAGACCGCCGCAGCCGTGGGCGACGCCGTCCTGTCGTACCGCACCTGAAGTTCGCCCGTTTCCCCTCAACCGAACACTGCGAAAGGTCACATGTGATGTCTCGATCCGCAGCCGCCCCACCGGATTTCAACCCGGTGGCCGATGCCTTGGCGGCCAACCGCCTCGGCGTCCCGTCGGTCATCTTCTTCGTGATGTCGGCCGCCACCCCGCTGACCGTGGTGGCCGGCGTGGTCACGACCGGATTCGCAGCAAC
>JAFGOK010000763.1 GCA_016926535.1 Micromonosporaceae bacterium
GTCGGAGCGGACGTGCTGCCGTTGCCGACGAAGCCGAAGGTCGTCGAGCCGTTCGCGGCAAGGGATCCGTTCCAGGCGGTATTGGAGACGGTCACCGTTGACCCGCTGGTCGACAGCGTCCCGTTCCATACCTGGGCCAGCGTCTGCCCGCTGGCCAGCGTCCAGGTCACCTGCCAACTGCTGACGGCCGAGGTGCCGGCCTTGACGGTCACCTCGCCCTGGAACCCGCCCTGCCACGAGCTGGTCGTCGTGTACGAGGCGGTGCAGCCGGCGTCAGTCCCGGAGGAGGCCGAAGGCGACATCGAGGCCGGCTCGGAAGCCGAGGCCGAGGATGACGGGGAGGTCGATTCGGGAACGGACGGGCCGACCGACGGCGAGCCGTCGGCGGACGCCGACGGCTCGGTGGTCCCACCGCCACTGGTGGTGTACTTCGTCTCGGTGTACGCGCCGCTGCAACTGCCGCTGCCGCACGTGTCGGTGATGTTGAAGCTGTACTCCCGGCCGTCATTGATCAGCTCGTTGTTGACGTCCCGAACTCGGATCTTGAAGTCCGAAGCGCCGTTGGTCAGGCCTCCGATGATGAACGACTGTCCCATGTCGCCATTCATCTTGGCCGTGACCCAGCTGTCGCCCTGGTAGTACTCGACGCCGCGGATGCCGTTGCGCAGGTGGTTGACGGCGATAGCCGGCCACCACACCTGAGCGCTCTGCAGCCAGGCGATCTTGATGTCGCCGGTGTAGTTGGGGGCCTCGATGAACTTCCACGAGACGTGCCGGTTGTTCCACTTGTCGAGCAGGCCCGTGGTCTGTGCCCCGTCCTTGACGAACTGGTTGATCGAGGCTTTGGCCAGGTCGATGTGGTACGGATCATCCCGGCACCAGCCGTTGGGGTCGGCGCAGCTGTCGCTGACCTGCATGATCAGTTTGGCGCCGTTGTACTGGTCGGAGACCCAGGTGCCGTTGCGGCAGAACGTCGAGTTGGCGGATCCGTCGTTCGTTCCGGTGCAGTAGTCGTCGACCGTGACCTCGACGTACCGGTTGCAGTTGTGGCCGTTGTCCCACAGGCCGAGCTTCGAGTCACCTTCCGGCAGCGGCCGGTTGTACATCGTGTAGTCGCCGGGCGTGTTGAACACGTTCAGGGCGATGAAGTGTGGGTTGTCGAGGTTGGCCTGCGGGATGCCGCAGCCACCGTACGGTGAGCCAAGAGCGTCGAACCAGGTGGCGTTGCCAGTTACCTCTGTGACGGTCGGGTCCTCCAGCGCTGCAGCACTAGCCGGCAGTTGCAGTGCCACGAGGGCCGCACATGAACCAACGGCGGCGAGCAGCGTCAGCCGTCGCTTCACGGACCCCTTCCTCCTGCGAGGCGCTTCCATGCTCATTCCCTTCGGCGAGCTGCGAAGATTGATGTTGATCTCAAGGCTTCGGCATGAAACCGTGAGTGTCAATGAGCATGGAAGCGCCCGTCGTCGAGGCACTGCTTGCGCGAATGGATACTGAACAACCGGCCTATGGCAAAGGTGAATGTTTCAACTGGGCCGGCCGCCGCCGGTATCCGGTCAGTCCACCTCCGCAAGGGCTTGAGAGAACTGGGCGGAGTAGAGCCCGGCGTACGCTCCGTTCTTCTCCAGGAGCGTCTCGTGTGTGCCCTGCTCGACGATCGATCCATGTTCCATGACCAGGATGAGGTTGGCGTCGCGGATCGTGGAAAGGCGGTGCGCGATGACAAAACTGGTCCTGCCCGCGCGCAGAGTGCTCATCGCCCGCTGGATCAGCACTTCGGTGCGGGTATCGACGGAACTGGTCGCCTCGTCGAGCACGAGAATGGACGGTTCTGTCAGGAACGCTCGCGCGATGGTGATCAGCTGTTTCTCCCCTGCGCTGACGTTGGAGCCCTCGTCGTCGAGGACGGTGTCGTACCCGTCTGGCAGGGTCCTGACGAACCGGTCGACGTGCGCTGCCTCCGCCGCCGCGATGATCTGTTTGCGGGAGGGGTTCTCCGCGCCGTAGGCGATGTTCTCCGCGATGGTGCCTCCGAACAGCCAGGTGTCCTGGAGCACCATGCCGATGTTGGAGCGCAGGTCCTCCCTCGACATGGTCGAGATGTCGACCCCGTCGACCGTGATCCGCCCGCCGGTCACCTCGTAGAAGCGCATGAGCAGGTTGACGAGGGTGGTCTTCCCTGCACCGGTCGGCCCGACGATGGCCACGGTGTGGCCTGGCTCGACTGACAGGGAGAGGTCCTCGATCAGAGGCTGGTCAGGGGAGTAGCGGAACGAGACGTGCTCGAACCGAACATGCCCCTGGACGACGTCAATGGTCGCCGGGGCCTTCAGATCCGGACGCTGCTCCTCGGCGTCCAGCAGGGCGAACACCCGTTCCGCCGAGGCGACCCCGGACTGGAGCAGGTTCGCCATGCTCGCCACTGTCGTGATCGGATGCGTGAACTGCCGGGTGTACTGGATGAACGCCTGCACGTCCCCCAGCGACATCGACCCGGACGCGACCCGGAAGCCGCCGATCACGGCGATGAGCACGTAGTTGAGGTTGCCGATGAACATCATCGCCGGCTGGATGATCCCGGAAATGAACTGCGCCTTGAAACTGGAGGTGAACAGGGCGTTGTTGTGCTGCGCGAACGTCTCGGCCGACTCTGCCCGCTTGTCGAAGACCGTGACCAGCGTGTGACCGGTGTACATCTCCTCGATGTGGCCGTTGAGGTCACCTGTGGACGCCCACTGCCTGACGAACTGAGGCTGTGCCCGCTTGCCGATGATCATCGTGACGACGACCGAGAGCGGCACCGTCACCAGAGCGATCACAGCGAGGAGTGGGGAGATCCAGAACATCATCCCCAGCACGCCGATAATGGTCAGGATCGAGGTGATCACCTGGCTGAGGGTCTGCTGGAGGGTCTGGGCGATGTTGTCCGTGTCGTTCGTCGCCCGGCTGAGCACTTCGCCGTGGGACTGCTGATCGAAGTAGCTCAGGGGCAGGCGGGAAAGCTTGGCCTCGACCTCCTCGCGGAGCCTGAAGACCGTTCGCTGGACGGCGATCGTCGTCAGCCGTCCCTGGAAGACGCCGAAGACCGCGGAAGCGAGGTAGACGACTCCGACCCAGGCCAGGACGTGGCCGACCGCCGTGAAGTCGATCCCCTGGCCGGGAATGACGTCCATGGAGGACAGCATGTCGGCCAGCCGCCCCTGGCCCTGGGCCCGCAACCCGGTGACAATCTGATCCTTGGTGGCGGTCGGTGGGAGCTTCGACCCGATGGCCCCGGCGAAGATGAGGTTGGTCGCATGGCCAAGGATCTTGGGTCCGGAGACTGAAAGCGCGACACTGGCCGCTCCGAACAGCAGGACCGTCGCGATGACCAGGCGCTCCGGCTTCAACCGGGCGAGCAGCCGCTTGCTGGAGCCCTTGAAGTCCATCGCCTTCTCGACCGGCGTGCTCGCATGACCGCCTGGCCCGAAGGCAGCTGGCCCTGGGCGGCGGGCCTGCGCCTGCTGGGTGGTGGTGCTCATGCGGCGGCCTCCTGCTCCGTGAGTTGGGAGAGCACGATCTCCCGGTACGTTGGGTTGGTATCCATCAGGGCTTCGTGGGTGCCGACCCCGACGATCCGACCGTCGTCCAGGACGACGATCCGGTCGGCGTCACGGATGGTGCTGACCCGCTGGGCGACGATGACCACGGTCGCGTCCGCCGTCTCTGAGGCGAGCGCGGTGCGCAGCGCCGCGTCCGTCGTGTAGTCCAGGGCGGAGAACGAGTCGTCGAACAGGTAGACGTCGGGTCTTCGGACCAGGGCCCGAGCGATGGCCAGGCGCTGGCGCTGGCCACCGGAGACGTTGGTGCCCCCCTGGGCGATCGGGGCGTCCAGGCCGCCCTCCATCGCCGCGACGAAGCCGCGGGCTTGCGCGACCTCCAGAGCGCGCCACAGCTCTTCTTCGGTGGCGTCCGCCCGCCCGTAGCGCAGGTTGGACGCGACCGTCCCAGAGAAGAGGTACGGCTTCTGCGGCACGACGCCGACGGTCCTCGACAGCAGGGACGGGTCGAGATCCCGCACGTTGATCCCGTCGACCAGGACCGACCCCTTGGTCGCGTCGAACAACCGGGGGATGAGGCCAAGCAGCGTGGTCTTTCCGCTCCCGGTACCGCCGATCACCGCCGTCGTCTCGCCGGGCGCCGCGGTGAACGTGATGTCACGCAACACGGCCTCCTCGGCGCCGGGATACTGGAAATCGACCCCGCGGAACTCCAGCTGGCCTCGGGAGGAGAGCTCCAGCACCGGGTCGGCCGGAGGGACGACGCTACTTTCGGTCTCCAGCACCTCCTGGATGCGTTCTGAGCAGACCTCGGCCCGGGGGACCATGATGAACATCATCGTGGCCATCATTACCGAGAAGAGGATCTGCATCAGGTACGAGAGGAACGCCGTGAGCGCGCCGATCTGCATCGCTCCGCTGTCGATGCGGTGCCCGCCGAACCACATGACGGCGACGCTCGACAGATTGATGACAAAGAAGACCGCCGGGAACATCAGGGCCATGAGGCGGCCGATGCCGACGGAGACGTCCATGAGCTGCCGGTTGGCGTCGGCATATCTGGCCTGCTCATGCTCGTCGCGCACGAAGGCCCGGATGACGCGGATGCCGGTGATCTGCTCCCGGACCACCCGGTTGAGATCGTCGATGCGGAGCTGCATCGATCGGAACAGCGGCCGCATGTTGACGATGACATAGGCGACGAGCGCCATCAGGATCGGCACGATCACCAGCAGGAGGCCGGACAGGGCGACATCCTGGCGCAGCGCCATGATGACCCCGCCGATGCAGACGATCGGCGCGGCGACCATCAGGACGAACGTCATCAGGACGACCATCTGTACCTGCTGGACGTCGTTCGTCGTTCTGGTGATCAGGGACGGTGCTCCGAAGTGCCCGACCTCTCTGGCCGAGAAGTGGCTGACCCGCGTGAAGATCGCCGCGCGGAGGTCCCTGCCGACGGCCATGGCGGTGTGGGCTCCGTAGTACACGGCGGCGATCGTCGCCATGACCTGGACCAGTGCGACGGCGAGCATGCCGGCCCCGACCCTGAGGATGTAGCCGGTATCCCCCTCAGCGACCCCATTGTCGATGATGTCGGCGTTAAGGGTCGGCAGGTACAGCGACGCCATCGCCTGAACAAACTGGAATGCGATGACAAGAGCGATGGCGTTGGTGTACGGCCTGAGATAGGTCCGTAACAGCCGGATCAACATGTGGTTGGGTCTCCCGTGTGGCATTGGGCTGGTCGGGTGAGCAGTCCATCGAGTAGCAGTGTTACGACGTCGTCGGTGGTGACGCCATCGATTTCGGTGAAGGCGCCGCCGTGCCCCTGCATTGCCAGGATCGACAGCAGGAGCTCTGCGCCGACGGTTGGGGAGTAGCGCAGCGCGTCGCTGTCCGCCGCCACCACTGAAGCAATGGCCGCAACCAGGCGCTGTCGGGCTTCGGACAGCCGGCTGAAGAAGGCATGTCCCGGTTTGCCTGGTGGAGGGCTCGGCGGTGGGCCGGGCGGAGGGCCTGGCGGGTGGCCCGGTGGGTGGCCGTCCTTGGCTCGCCGGAGCGCGCTGAGCAGCTGCCCGTTCGCTCGCAGGTGCTCCGCTGCGATGTGGGCCGCCTGAGTGAGACGGGTTCGCAGATCGTCAGCGGGATCGATCGATCGCATGGCTCGCTCGATGGGCTCCGGATCGAACGCGCTGAGCACGGCCGCGTGGATGAGGCTCTGCTTGTCCGGGAAGACGCCAAAGATCGTGCCCTCCGCGACCCCCGCGGCCGAGGCGATCTGACGGGTACTGATCTCCGGGCCGTGCTCTCGGAGCAGGGGAAGGGTCGCGGCGATGAGGGCGGCTCGGCGCTCCTCCGGAGGCATGGCGGGAACGCGCCGGCGCCGGTGCGGCGGGTCTGCATCAGCGGTCATGGCGCCAAGGTTAATGAGTGAGTACTCACTCGTCCAGTTGGCTTCGTCACAGTACCCGTCAGGTCGGCAGCCCGGGGACCCGTCAGCCCGGGGGCCAGAGCGGACTTCATGACTGGCCGGGGCGGCGCTGAGCACGGCGCGCAACTCGCAGACCCGGCTGTGCGGGATCGCCCTGGGCTGCTGCGGCGGTCGGGTGCCCCAAAGAAGATTGATCAGTCGCTGGGCGGGGACCAGCTGATTGGGGCGAGGGCCAGGATGCCGAGGATCAGCCGCTGCTGACGCCGTGCGAAGTGCAGGGACTCGCCGTCACACGACACCTCGACAGGTCCGAGTACACGGATCTCCACCGGGCTGACCCCTTCGGCAGCGCCGGGCCGCTCTGCTGACGGCACCGCGAGCATCGTGACCAATGGGTGGACCGCCTGCATTCCGGCAGGTGCACCACATCATCAATCCCTCAGCTGGCTGTCGCCGCCCAGGGGCGAGCAGCGTCTGCTCGCGAGTCGGGCCATCACAACGAGACTCCGGTCGCAGACAGGTCGTGGAATGCCTGCCTGCGACCGGAGTCTCGTTCTCGTTGTGCCTGACTAACTCGCGATGCAGGTCAGCGTCGGTACCGAGGAAGAGCCGGTCGCGATGAACCCGAAGGCGGTCGTACCTCCGGCGGCCAGCGCTCCGTTCCACGCCGTGTTGGCCGCGGTCGCCGTGGAGCCGCTCGCGGTCACGGTGGCGTTCCACGCCTGGGAGACAGTCTGTCCACTTGCGAGTGTCCAGAGCACCTTCCAGCCGCTGATCGATGCGCTGCCAGCCTTGACGGTCACGTCAGCCTGGAATCCACCCTGCCAGGTGTTCGTCACGACCAGGGAGGCCGTGCATCCGCTGGAGGAGGGCAGCGGAGACGTGCTGGCGCTCGCGCTGGCACTCGGGCTGGCACTCGCGCTGGCCGAGGCGCTGGCTGACGGCGTCGCGGAGGTGCCGGCAGAAGCGCTCGGGGTGATCGTGCCGCTGGGCTCCTTGCCAGTGATCTTCTTGCCGGCGCGGTAGACCGGGACGTAGTCGGTGGCAGCCGCGGTCTTGGTCAGGCCGGTGTGGCTGAAGTCGTTCGACGGGTCCCACCGGGAGACCCAGGTGCTGTCCTGGGCCGCGATCAGGCCGAACTGGAAATCGCGCTTGCCGTAGAGGTTCGCGCCCTTCCACGAGATCTCGACGTAGTAGATCCCGTTGGCGGCGTCTGCTGCCACCGGCCCGGTCAGGGTCGCTGGCTCGTCGTAGCTGGACTTCGACTCGTCGTAGTAGACGGCGGTGGTGACGGCGCTGATGTCCTGGCCAGCGTCGATCAGCTCACTGATGTCGAAGTAGTACCGCGCGGAGAGCTCAGTCTCGAAGTGCGGCGGGTGCGTGGTGCGGTTGTTCATCGTGATCGTGACCTGCGACCGCTGGTCGTTCTCCTGCTCGATCTTGGCCATGGTGTACGGCTGCTGATCGGGGTCCTCTGCCGGAGGCGTCCACTTGGTGTTGGCCTGGCTCTGGCCGTAGTACTTCCACTCCGCCGCCAGCGCGCCGACGAGGCCGGCGTTGTAGTCGATAGCGACCTCGTTGGAGACGAAGTCGGTCGTGTCGTCGTTGTGCGCGTCCGTCGCGTCCGGGCCGCCGACCAGGGCACCCCACAGGGCGTGCCGGTGCTCCGCCGGCACGTTCATGTTGTTGGTGTCGGAACCGTGGGCCGCCCGGTGGTGCGGGTGCTTGGCAGAGGTGTCGTTCAGGCCGACGATGTAGGCGCGATCGAGCGGGTTGTCGCCCAGGATGTAGTTCATCTGGCCCAGTGCCCAGTCGGTCAGCTGCGTCGCCTTCGGGTCATCTGGCCGGTACTTCCGGTAGACCATCGACGTGAACTGGGCCGCGGCGTTGTAGCGAGCCGAACCCCAGGTGTTGATGACCTGGAAGCCCCCAGGCGTGGTCGCCATGAAGGTGTTGTCCGCGGCGTCGTCGTGCTTGACGACCCCGCCGCTCCAGTACTCCAGGTTCCACTTGAAGTAGTACCAGAACTTGGCGTTGAGCTCGTCGGAGATGACCCCCTCGCTGGCCGGGGCCAGCCGGGCGAAGACGCCGCCCCAGACGGTGTCCCAGGAGTGCACCCAGATGTTCTGCCAGTTGTCCCCGGGGCTATGGACGATCTTGGACAGGTAGCCGGTGTAGTTGCCGCCGGCGTCCTGGGCGATGATGTCGTCGAGGTAGCTCTCGGTCTGGGTCGCGGTGTACAGCCACACGGCCGCCCAGGACATCTCGTCCTCGTCGAAGCTGGAGTTGTAGAACCCGTCGCTGTTGCCCATACCGCGGTACTTGACGGCGAACGCGTACAGTGCCTTCGCGGCGCTCAGGCACTTGGCCGAGTACGTCGCGTCAGTGCTCTTGGTGATGAGCGACATGATCGTCAGGGCGGCGGCGGCACCTGCTGCCTGATCACTGGCCGGGGTGGTTGCGGTGGCGAAGGTCGCCGGCCGCACGTAGTACTCGCCGTCCTGGAGTTCCGGCGGGCCCCAGTAGGTGTGGTCGATGGTGCCGTTGCCGACCATGTAGTTGAAGGCGACGACGTTGCCGGAGGAGTCGCGGAAGGTCGACCGCAGGAAGTAGTCGTTGAACCAGTACAGCTGGTCCATGATGTGCTCGTAGGTGCCGGTGTCCTTATAGGCATCGGCGAATTCGTAGACCCCCCACGCCAGGGTGGACGCGGTGTAGCTCTGCGGCAGACCGAACTTGACATGGTCGCCGGCGTCGTGGAACCCGCCGGACAGGTCGATGTACCCATCGCCGTCCGGGTCGAGGATCGCTTTGTTCGCGCTGATGAAGGAGGCCGACAGGTTGGTTCCCTGGGATTTCCCGCTGCCGGTCGCCGTCGTGCCGTCTGCGCGGACCAGCGGGACCTTGGCGTCGGTCGGCTCCGCGTCGCCCCGCCACTCCAGCGGCTGGCGGTCGAGCGAGCGCGATGCGCCGGACTTTTCCGCGTCGTAGAAGTAGATGGATTTCTGCAACGCCTCGGACAGGTTGTAGAACGGGGTGGATGAGGTCGCCGCCTGGCTCGTTGCGGCGATCGCGGTTAGCCCGCCAGCGACCAGAGCGCCGACGGAGAGGAGGGCGACGACTCTTGGTCGTCTCCAGGGTCTGGGGGTGGCCACTCGCAGGCTCCTTTCGATCCATCGCCACGGCAGGAAGGCGCCGTGCCAACTCGGGGGCAGCTGGAAGCGCTCCCATCGATGAAGTGGCGTGACCATGTCATGGCGGGTGCCCTGCGGGTAGGGTGAACCGGCCCCTACAAATCCAAGACCATCGTTGAGCTGCTCACCTGGCCGCCCGATTGGGTACCAGGGGATGAAAGTATCCATGAATATCCATTGAGGCGGGATCATGGTGCGCCTACGTCCTGTTGCCGGCCGGTTGCCGGGGCTCGCGGATGCCGCCTGGCGATATTGATCTAGGTCGCTTTCTTCTGCTTTCATTGGCCGGAAACCGCTTTCATGCATGCGAAGGCTGCTTGAGCTGGCCACTGACGCAACCGGAAATTTTTCGGTCCTTTGATCAATGCCTACGGTGAGATCGCAGCTTCCTTGTCACCCCAACGTAATCCAAGGAGCATCATGAAACGTCGATCAAGCCTGGCCATCGCGGCGGCGACGCTCGCCGCCGGCGCTGGCATCGCAACAGCCGTGGTCATGCCGGCCCACGCTGACACCCAGCTGTGCGGCACCTGGGACACCGCAACGCTCGAGGGCGGCAAGTACGTCGTCATGAACAACGTCTGGGGTGCGAGCACGTCCCAGTGCATCAATGTCACGTCGTCGGGGTTTGCGGTCACCTCGGCGAACCACAACAACTCGACGAGCGGTGCTCCGGCCTCATACCCGGCCGTGTACATGGGCTGCCACTACAAGAACTGCAGCACCGGATCGCCCTTCCCTGCCAGCCTGTCCTCCCTCGGGGACGTCCGTTCCAGCGTCGGCATCACGGTCCCCAGCAGCGGGGAGTGGGACGCCGCATACGACATCTGGCTGGACCCGACCGCCCGGACAGACGGGCAGAACACCGGCGCTGAAATCATGATCTGGGTCAACCACCTCGGAAGGCCGCAGCCCGCCGGTTCCAAGATCGGGACAGCGAACCTTGCCGGGGCGACCTGGGACGTCTGGTACGGCCAGGCCGGCTGGAACATCATCTCCTACGTTCGGCAGACCCCGGCGACCAGCTTCAACGACAGCGTGACCGCGTTCGTCAACGACTCGATCTCCCGCGGGTACGCCCAGCAGTCCTGGTACATGACCAGCGTCCAGTACGGGTTCGAGCCCTGGATCGGCGGCGCTGGCCTGGCCGTCAACTCCTTCTCGGTCACCACCGGTGGTACCGCCCCGAACAACCCGACCACCCCGGCCACGCCGAGCGCCAGCGCCTCCGTCCCAGGCTCGACGTCCCCGAGCGCCACGTCCAACCCGGGTGCAGGGGCGTGCGCGGTGACCTACGCCAAGAATGAGTGGAGCAACGGCTTCACCGCGAACGTGACCGTCAAGAACACCGGTGCGGCCATCAACAACTGGACGCTCGGGTTCGCTTTCCCCGGCGATCAGAAGATCACCAACTCCTGGAATGCTGCCGTGACCCAGAGCGGCACCAGCGTCACGGCGACCAATGCCTCCTACAAC
>JAFGOK010000181.1 GCA_016926535.1 Micromonosporaceae bacterium
CTGGTACCCCGGTGAAGACCACCGCCAACGCTGAAAGGGCGACGTGTTGTGAGCATCGACCAGCGGACCCAGACCGGCGCGAACGAGCTCAACTGGATGCTCGTCAACTTTGTTCGGGCGACCGACGGGGTCCGAGACGCCGCGGCCGTCTCCTCTGACGGTCTCCTGATCGCCAAGTCCGGCGGCCTTGACCGGGCCGGCGCGGACCACCTGGCTGCCATCGTCTCGAGCCTGGCGAGCGTCGCTCGCAGCGCCTCGCGCAAGTACGACTTCGATGGCCTGAAGCTCATCATGGTGGAGATGCGGGCTGGTTTCCTCCTGGTCTCGGCGACGAACGGAGGCAGCTGCATCGGCGTGCTCGCGGAGGGAAACTGCGACGTCGGGCTGGTCGGCTACGAGGTGGCCGTCCTCGCAGAGCGCTTCGGTACGAAGCTCACTCCGGCCCTGATCACCGAGTGCCGGCTGCACCTGCCGCGATGACCAGCGACGATCCGCGCCTCCCCGACCGCCGCATGATCCCGGCGTGGGAGGCCCCGCAGCAGCCCCGGGACCGGAAGGAAACGAGCCTGCCCTCCCGCCTCCCCCGTCAGATCCCGATCGATGAGGGGTTCATCCGCCCGTTCATGGTCACTCAAGGACGCACCCACCCGCTGTGCACCGATCTGCGGCTGGAGACCGTGGTGCAGGCCGAACCGGCGGCTCTGGCAGCGCCGCTGACCTTCGAGTCCCGGACCGTGGCCGAGATCTGCCAGGTACCCCGCTCGGTCGCCGAGATCGCGGTCAGGATCGGCGTGCCCCTCGGAGTCGCCAGGGTCCTCATCGCCGATCTCATCACCGCTGGCCATCTCGCCTGCACCCATGTGCCGGAGATTCCCCTCGGCCTCCTGGAAAGGATCCGCGATCGTGTCCGCGCCCTCTAGACCACCCCAGGTGACGACCGCTGTCAAGATCGTGATCAGCGGGGGTTTCGGAGTTGGCAAGACCACCTTCGTCGGGTCCATCACCGAAATCGAGCCGCTGATCACCGAAGCGTCCATGACCGATCTGTCCATCGGGATCGACGAAACGCAGGGGCTGGTCGACAAGACCACCACGACGGTCGCCCTCGATTTCGGCCGGATCAGCCTGGAGGACACGCTCCTGCTGTATCTGTTCGGCACTCCGGGGCAGGACCGCTTCTCCTTCCTCTGGGACGACCTGGTCGACGGCGCGATCGGCGCGGTGGTCCTGGTCGACACGCGGCGGATCGAGGACTCCTTTCCGCCCATCGACTACTTCGAGGAGCGGGAGGTGCCGTTCCTGCTCGCCGTCAACCAGTTCGACCGGGCCCCCTGCTTCGAGATCAGCGAGGTGCGGGAGGCACTCGGGGTCACCGACGACGTTCCCATCGTCGAGTGCGACGCGCGCCGCCGGGCGTCGGTCAAGCAGGTGCTCGTCACGCTGATCGAGCAGATCCTGCTGGTCAGGTCCGCAGCATGACCTTGATCGCGGTGCGGCTGTCCATGGCGGCGTAGGCGTCGGCCACCTCGGTCAGGGGCAGGACCAGATCGAACACCCCGCCGGGGTCGAGTTGCCCCTTGAGGACGTCGGCCAGCAGGTCGGGCAGGTAGGCCCGTACCGGGGCGACGCCCCCGGCGACGTTGACATTGCGGGCGAACATCGTCCGGATGGGAAACTCCGCCCCGCCGGACGGCACCCCGACATACCCGACGGACCCTCCCGGGCGAGTGACGTCGACCGCTTGGAGCATGGATTCCCTGGTGCCGACGCATTCCAGGGTGGCGTCGGCCCCGGCCCCGCCGAGCAGGTCCATCACCCGGGCGACGCCCTCCTCGCCGCGCTCGGCGACCAGGTCGGTCGCCCCGAATCCCAGGGCGACCCGCTGGCGCGGCGCATGGCGGGACATCGCGATGATCCGTTCCGCGCCGAGCCTGCGGGCGGCGAGGATGGCGCACAGTCCAACTGCCCCGTCCCCGACGACGACCACCGTGCTGCCCGCGGTGACCCGGGCCGACACCGCCGCGTGGTGGCCGGTGCCCATCACGTCCGACAGCGCCAGCAGGCCCGGGATCAGTGCCGGCTCTGGTGCCTCGGGCGTGGCGACCAGGGTGCCGTCGGCGTACGGCACCCGCACGGCCTCTCCCTGGCCGCCATCTGCCAGGAGGCCGTCGGCGTCACGGGCGCCCCACCAGCCGCCCCGGTCGCACGAGGTCGTGATGCCGTTGCGGCAGTGCTGGCAGGTGCCGTCGCTGATGGCGAACGGCGCGATGACGAAATCGCCCGGCAGCACCGACCGGACCTCGGCGCCGACGGCCTCGACGACCCCGACGAATTCGTGGCCGATCCGGTGGGGACGGCGGGTCTCCTCGATCCCCCGGTACGCCCACAGGTCCGACCCGCACACGCAGGCAGCGGTGACGCGGACGATCGCGTCGGTCGGGCGCTGGATCGCCGGATCGGGCACCTCGTCCAGGCGAATGTCGCGGGGACCATAGATCACTGTCGCACGCATCGAAGGGCCTCCCGGTGACAGGTCAACGTTCTGCGGACAGTACGGCCAATCGTTCGAGGATAGCGGCAGCCGATCGACGAGCGTGATCGGTCGGATCGCGCAGGGTGGCCCGCAGGGGCCGGGCGGCGAGTTCGCCCAGGGCGGTCAGGGCGCCCTCCGCGGCCTGGCGCACCTCGGGATCCGTATCGCCGAGGGTCACGCAGAGGGGGGCCGCGGTCGTCTCGTGCCCGATGGCCCCCAGGACCTCGACCGCAGCCCTGCGGACGCGCGGATCGGTGTCCCCGAGGACGGCGGCGAGCGCTTCGACGGCCGCCGGCCCCAGCGCGATCAGGGCATCCGTCACCGCGCCGCTCACGCTCTGGTCGGGATCGGAGAGCAGGGGACACAGGAGCGTGGCCGCGTCGGGCTCGCCGATGGCCCCGATCGCCTCCACGGCCGCCTGGCGCACCGCGACCGACTCGTCGACCAGCGCGGCGCCGAGCGGGCCGGCCGCTGCGGGGTGCTGCCGGCCGATGGCCGCCAGGGTGCGCACGGCGGCCAGCCGCACCGCCTCCTCGGCGTCCCGAGCCGCCCCGGCCAGCGGTTCGATCGCGGCCTGGCCGCAGTCGACGCACCAGTCCCACCGGCGGCGGGCGACGAAGTAGAGCGCGCCGGCCCGGGTCGTGTCCGGGACCCAGCCGGCGTCGTCGAGGGCTTCGGCGATCGCCTCCCGCATGGTCGCGATCGTCTCGTTCAGCAGTAGCTGGCACAGTGGCTCGATCGCCGGCTGGCCGGCCGGTCCCAGGGCGGCGACCGCCGCCAGGCGCACCTGCCGGTCCGGATCGGCGGCGGCGACGCGGGCCAGGGTCCGCAGCACCGGGATGTCCGGGTCGTCCAGATGGTCGCTGAGGGCCCGGAGTGCCGCCCGGCGCACCCCAGGGTCTGGATCGTCGGTCGCACCCGCGACCGCT
Source organism: Micromonosporaceae bacterium (assembly GCA_016926535.1). Taxonomy (GTDB): domain Bacteria; phylum Actinomycetota; class Actinomycetes; order Mycobacteriales; family Micromonosporaceae; genus JABDRL01. The sequence goes on from JAFGOK010000181.1 coordinate 3,463, forward strand.
GCGGCCACCTCGCCGTCCCACCGCTGCGCGGCGTGCCTGACGGCACCCGCCCGGGTCGACGGGTCCTCGGCTTCCGCCAGGTCGGTCAGTACCCTGGCATCGCGCCGCCGGCGCAACGTCACGGTCTCGACCACAGCAGACCAGCACATATCGCATCCGTCCTCTCTCCGGCCAGGGCAGCCGGTCTCCCCGTTCATTCTGGGGGGATTCCCTGCGAGTTTCCTGATGCCACGGTGGGAGGGACCGGACAATCCGCTGGGCGGCGGCCCCCGCCCGCGAGCGGCGCGGGTCGCCCTGCCGGCCGCTGCCAGGTTGGTGTGGCATGATCGGTCCCTCGCGGGACCAGGACCGCGCGGTGGAGGGAGCAGAGGGCTGTGAGTACTCGCCTTGAACGCAAGACCGCCAAGCGCGCGGCGAAGCAGCTGGCCGCGATCAGGGTTGCCAGGGCCGCGCGCCGCAGGAGGCTGCTGATGGTGGTCGGCGCTGGGGTCTGCGTGCTCGCCGCCGTCGCCGGGCTGGTCACGTACGCCGTCCTGCGCTCCGACGAGGCTGCGGCTGGA
>JAFGOK010000003.1 GCA_016926535.1 Micromonosporaceae bacterium
GCGGCCCCGTCGCCGACGTCGATCGTGCGCCTGTACGGGGCGGACGCGAACATGAGCAACTCCTTCGGGGACATGTTCAAGGATCGACCGGGCGCGCTGTCCGGCATGAAGGGGACCACCCCGCTGACGCAGCTCAGCGGGGTTTTCAAGGCCGAGCTCCTCCAGATAGACCCAAATCTGTCGCATTTCACCTACACGGGGCAGGCGTACGACGCGGTTGCAGTCGCGGCGATCGCTGCGGAGTACGCCAGGACCACAGACCCGGCGACCATTGCAAAGCACATCATCGGCGTCACGACCGGCGGCGCGACCTGCGAGACGGTGGCCGAGTGCCTGTCCCTTGCCCGGCAAGGGACTGACCTGCAGTACCGGGGGATCAGCATGAGCCACAGCGGCTTCACCGATGCCGGGGAGCCGTCCTCGGCGACCTACGCAGCCGTGAGTTTTTCCCGGGACAACCATATCGACGACTCCCGGACCGAATACGTCGGCGTCGGGGACGGGCGGGCGCAGAGCAGCACTCCATCACCGGCACCGGCAAAGGGGGCGCGATCGCTCGCTCCACTCAGGATCGGTGGCCTGTTGCCTCACACTGGCAGGCTGGCGAGTTTCGGCGCCCCGCTGGCCGCCGCCATCCGTCTCGCGATCAACGAGATCAACGCTGCGGGAGGCGTGCTGTCCGCCAAGGTCAGCTGGATTGATGGAGACGACGGAACCAGCGCCGAGAAGGCAGCGGCGACCATCGATCACTTGATTGCCCAATCAGTACAGGTCGTCATCGGCGCGGGTGCTTCGAGCGTCACCGAGGCAATCATTCCGAAGATCGTCGCAGCGAAACGGGTGCTGATCTCGCCGACCTCAACCTCGGATGAGCTGGCGACGGCGGATGACGCGGGCTGGTTCTTCCGCACAGCTCCACCCGACAGCCTGCAGGCCAAGGCACTGGCCGACGTAATCATGCGTGACGGCCCCGGCAAGGTGGCCATCGTTGCGATCGGCGAGTCGTACGGCTCTGGCCTCTCCGAACGTGTGCACTCCAATCTGCTGCTCGCTGGCCTCAAAGCTGAACGCATTCGCCGGGTGACGTATCCGGCGAAAGACTCATACGACTCGGCGATTGACACAGCAGAGATATTTAGCCCGATCGCTACTGGTATGAGATCTTTCGCACCAGATGCGATTCTTATTATTGGATCTGATGAATCGTCCTATCTAGTGCGTTCTCTGCTGTCCCAATGATCGGCAGCAGCGGCTGACCTGGGGTCGCCGAGCGGGCGTCAGGGGCCTACCGTTACCCGAGACAGTCCCGCGACGCCCCCACTGGAGGACCGGTAGATGAGTGAGAACGAGGCGGTCGAGACCCGCGGCCAGGAACGCACCGAATTGATCGTCGGTGACACCAACCGCGACGGCAAGCCCGACCTCTGGGCGGTCGACACGGACGGCGACGGCAAGCCTGACCTGTACCAGTTCGATACTGATGGTGACGGCGCGGTCGATATCACCGTCGTGGATCGCAACCAGGACGGCAGGCCGGATGAGATCGTCAACGGCGACGGCGGGCATACGCCGCCAGCAGCCTGATCATCCTCAGCGGCGCAGGTGCCGCCGGAACCGATTCCTTGGCCGGAGACCACCCCGTCTGGCTCGCCTCAGCGCCAGGTGGGGTGGCAAGGCCATGGAACTGACTCCGCGCAGTCCCGGCATGGTCGATCACAGACTCCAATCGAACCCTTGCCGCGAGCACCTGCCGCCGGGCCCGAATCACCGCGGCGCACCGCAGATCCTCGCCATTGCGGCTGAGCTCAACAGCCAAGCGGGCCTGCGACCGCTGAAGGCGTCTCGTCGCCTGACCTGCCCGAAAAGCGTTGAGGTGTCTGCGGACGTTCCCGAGCGGAAAGCCCTCCGGCAGCGCGTATCTGCCCTGCATCATCGCATCACGGCGAGCTGCCACCCGCCCCGCGTGGGTCAGTAGCAGTGCCAGCTCCATTGAGGTCGCGATTCGCGGGTCCGCGAGTCGACGCAGGTACTCCACATAGTGTCCGGCTTCCCGGTACACCGCGGCGCGGGTAATCGCGAGTACGAGCAGCAGCGGCGGCACTCCCTTGACGAGCAGTTCTCCCAGGACACTCAGCCCTTCGGTCAGCATCGGCAGATTCCAGGTGAAGTGGCACAGCCATGCGCCGAGGACGGCTGCGGCTGCTGCCCGGAGGCGCCGGAGGATCGGCCAACCCGAACCGAGGACGGCCCTGGCGATACCGAACCCGGACAGGGCCGTGAAGACGGTGTGGCTCCAGAACCCCGAGACGAATCCCCGCATCACGAAGACCTCGAACACCGGCCTGAGTCGGTCCTCCGCAGACCGTACCGCGACCGCGTTCACCGCATAGAAGACGTTTTCGACGACCTGAAAACCCAGACCGACCGCAGCACCGTAGACCAACCCGTCAACGAGGCTGTTGATCTGGCTCCTCGCGACCATCACAATCATCACGATGCCCAGAGCCTTGACCGGCTCCTCGATGGTCGGCCCGACCAGTGCGGGCCCCCACGACGCGGCGAACGTCGGAGATAAGGCCTTGGCCAGCAGCGAATCCAGCGCCGGGTTCGCCCGGACGGCAACCGCCAGCGCGACACAGCCGCCCCACCCCAGGGCTGCCGCGATGAGCTGCTTCGGTTCGGGTTCGAGATAGTCAACTGAGGCAATAAAAATCATGAATGGAATGGCGTACGCAGTGAACAGTGCCAGGGCCGTCAGGGTGGCCCGGGGATATGCGGAACCCGCCTCTCCCAGCAACTGCAGGACGCGCCAAGCCCCGCAGGCCAGAAGCACGATCAGTATCCACTGACCTGGTTCCGCGGGCACCTGCCATCGCAGACCTCGAAATGAAAATGACCGGCGTGGACGCGAAGTTGCCGTCATCGAGCCCACCATACAGTGATGCTGTCAAAGGTCTCGTCGATATCAGTGGCGGCACTTGCCAGGTATTCAAGTTTCCCGACTGCCACGACTTCGACGGCAAAGGATGTCGCCGCGATGAGGAACACCGCGTACCGGCCTGCGGTGTCACCCCCGTCCGCGAGGAACATCCCCTTGACCCCCGGAATGCCTGCCCCGCTGTACACCGCCACGTCCTCGCCCTCCGACCGGACCTTTCCGACCCGCGCCAGGCGACGCCAGAACCGTTCCCTCGCACCCGTCAACGATCCATTGAAAGAGGTGACTCTGATCGTATACACCAGCCGGGTCTTTTCGGCCACGAAACGAGCCTGGGCCGACGTTTTGCCCGGTCGGCTGTACGAAATGTCGAGAGCCACACCGGAAGGTGGCGTGATCTTGACCCCGCAGCCGACAAGATACGGCACACCGTCACGCCATGGCCGGGTGCCACCCAGTTGACTGTCGATCCAGGGCAGACCGAAGGCGGTCATTGCCAGCGATGCCAGAATCCCGAGACTCCCAAGTGTGGTCTGTCGCCTGGTGAAGTCGCCGCCCATGCCCAGACGCTACCGGTAGTCAGGAGTACTTACACAACCCGTTGACGACATCTCGGACCGACGAATCCCCTCCGGGGGTGTCACCCGAGTCTGCGCTGCATGTAGTCCCGCCATTGCCGAACCAGCGTCGAGTGGCTGATCCCGAGCACCGAACCGACATTGATGTCCTCCTCGGTGACTCTCTGGAATGACTCGTACAGGGCGATCAACCGGGACTCGCCGTACTTCTCCACGATCATCTTGCAAGCCAGCCAGGCCGTGATGTAGTTCGACGAGTCTGCGTAGAACGTATCGTCCTCAGGCAGTTTCGTTGGCAGTGCGGTACCACGAAGTGACCGCCGCAGCGCCGCCGCTGGAATGTCCTCGTGCTTGTACGCGACGTATTCCGCGAATCCCTCGACCAGCCACCGAGGGGTCGCCGTCACCGTCACCGGCCCCATGGCGGCGTGCGCGAACTCATGCGCGAGGTCGTGCGCCAACTCCTCTGGCTGGGCCGACAACTGCTGCGGGTTGAATACGACCCTGGTCGTGGCGAACACGCCGTTGGCATGCCATTCCACCACGCGGTCGTAGTAAGGCACGGCGATCGCGGCGACCTGGGCAACCCGGTCCGGTGACGTCGCGAAGTACGTGTCGAAAATCCTTTGATCCTGGACCGCAGTCACAAGGACCTTGCCGTCCCAGCCACCGCGCCGGACGGCGCGCACCCGATCCAACCCCTGCTCCGCCAACTGGAGCACGTAGCCCATTCGTCCGGTATCGCCTGCGGAAAACACCGCGACGACGCGTTCCGACCTTGCGACGGTAATGGTGCCAGCGTCCCAGACCTGGCCATTGACTCCGTACGGCAAACTCGTGGCCGTTCCGTCCTCCGCGATCACCCACCGGTCGCCACGGCAACCGAACACCGGCACCCAGGGAGTGGTGACCACCTTGGAATCGACCCCGGTGACGCTGTAACGAATCGTGACCCCAGGGGCATAGACCCGCTGGCGGAACCGAGCGGCGACCTGGTCCGCTATGGCCTTCCCGTAGCCGAACGTCGGCTCAAGGACATAGGAGAACTCACTGAGCGGCAACTGGACCAGGTTGTCGAAGACCACCTCCTGCCGACGGACGAACGTCTCGTCGAACGTGTCGACATCGGCCATGAACGCGGCTTTGTCCCGAGCCCGAACCGCCGCCGCTCGGCGATCGAGTATCGCCTGCAGGTCCTTCGACAAGGTAGGCGACCGCAGTGCCTCGGTCCAGACGGCCCTCGCCGTACCGTCTGGGGTCGCACTCGCGATCGCGGCCCCGGTGCCCACCAGCACGGCGAGGATTACGATCATCGCCGCCAGCACAGCGGTCAGCCGGCGGGGGGACGTCTCCGAGATGGTGCCAGCCCCGAACGGGGGACAGTGCCCCGTGCTCTGATACGGCCGGAATCCCGGCGGTGCCGTCCTCGCAGGGGATCCTGCCGGTCGCCCGGCAGCGAGCACAGACAGCTGACCGATGAGCGGGGCATCGGGTTCTGGATGCGTCACACGCACCTACCAGCGCTCGGGCGACCTACAGCAAGATGTCATGATCCAGCACAACCCGGCAACTTGTCGAGCACACCAACGGTTCAGCTACCGAAACCCAAGGTGACGAGCTCAGCGGCCAGGACGTTGGCGAGGACCGGACCGTCGGCCTTGACCTGGCGGAGAAACCACTTCTGGAAGGGGGTCCGGTTCTGGGTGAACTCCCACGTCCCACGAGGACTCTCGATCTGCCCCAGATGACCGATCCTTCTGTTGATCTCCAGAGCGTCATCGACCGTTTTGGCCAGGGTCAACGCCTTGTCCAGCACCGCAGCGGCGTCGTATGCCGCGACGGCCATCGTGGACGGCGACGAGTTGTATGTTTTCTGGTAGTCCGAAACGAATCGCCGGTTCGTTGCCGTATTTAACTGCGTCGAGTAGTTCATGGCGGTATATATGCCAAGAGCGGCGTCACCCAGCTGGGTGAGCTGCGCTCCTTCGGTCAACATCCCGGAACCGATGA
>JAFGOK010000182.1 GCA_016926535.1 Micromonosporaceae bacterium
CTACGAGCGCGTCGAGACCCGGACCGAGTCGGAGCGGATGGCCTTCTCGGCCTCTGGCAGGGTGACGACGACCGACGGCCGGGAGATCAGCTTTGCGGTCGATTTTGCGATGAGCCGCGAGTCGGTTGAGGTGAGCAGTCTTCGCTTCCGTGGCGGAGATGCGAACCTGACCGATCCATTGGTCCTGAACTTCGGAGACGGCCCGGTCGCTCTTTCCCCATCCACAATCGATTTTGATCTGAACGCGGATGGGCAGAGTGAGAAGATTTCGTTTGTCGCAGGCGGCAACGGGTTTCTCGTCCTTGACCGCAATGGTAACGGGGCGGTCGACGACGGCAGCGAGTTGTTCGGGCCGCGGACCGGCAGCGGGTTCGCTGAACTGGCCGCCTACGACGACGACGGCAACGGCTGGATCGATGCGGGGGACGAGGCCTACGCGCAGCTCCGACTCTGGGAAAGCGTCGATGGTCCACTGATGACCTTGGCGGAACGTGGAGTCGGGGCGATCGCGCTGGGTAACGTCGCGACAGGGTTTGATCTCAAGGCGGATGGCCAGACTGCTGGACGGCTTCAGGCCAGCGGCGTATGGCTCGGGGAGGACGGGTCTGTCGGGACAATGCATCATGTCGACCTGGCGATGTGACGGCCTCGGTCCCGACAGACCCGAGTCTGGCGTTCCGTTTCTGGGCTTCTCGCTAGCCCTTGATCTCCCTTGGCTTGGATGATCCGGATGTGATCTCGATCCGGCGGGGTTTGGCCTGCTCCGCGACCGGGATCCGTAGGCTGAGCACGCCGTTTTCGTAGCGGGCCTCCAGCCGGTCGGCGTCGAGGGTCTCGCCGAGGAACAGCTGCCTGGTGAACGTGCCGGCGGGACGCTCGGTGACGACGATGTCGACGCCGTCGCTCTTCAAGCGGGGACGCTGGGCGTGGACCGTCAGCACATTGCGCTCGACCGTGACGTCGATCGATTCCGGGTCGACGCCGGGCAGGTCGAACAGGGCGTAGAAGGTGTCTCCGTCCCGGAACGCGTCGAGAGGCATCGCCGCTGGGCGGGCCGGGGTACCGAAGAACTGCTCGGTGAGACGGTCCAGCTCCCGGAACGGGTCAGTGCGCATCAACATGGTCCTGCCTCCTGAACTCCTTCTTGATCTTCAAGGTTTGAGTCTGATTGACTCAACTAATCTTTAGGTGTACAACCTGATTATGTCAGTGTCAAGCGGAAGAGAAGCTGAGTTTTCCCGATCACACATCCGGCGTGATCTGGGGGTCTACTCGATCTCGGTGGTGGTGGAGCTGACCGGGCTTGGGGCTGGCACGCTGCGCAGTTTTGAGCGGGTTGGCCTGCTCGCTCCCGCCCGGACCACTGGCGGGACCCGCCGGTACAGTGATGATGATCTTGCAAGATTGTCCAAGATCGTAAAATTGATGGAGGAGGGGATCAATTTGTGTGGTATTTCGCGAATTCTAACGCTCGAAACGGAGAACGCGACGCTGCGGGCGGAGAACGCGGCTCTCCGCTCCGAACTGGGGCGGGCCGCACCCGACCAGGCCGCACCCGACCAAGCCGCACCCGACCAGGCCGCACACCACCAGGTTCCGCACGACCGGGCCGCACCCGACCAGACGACCCTCAGCCGCCGGCAAACCACGCCGCCAGGAGGAGGCCGAGGATCATCAGCCCGATGACGGCCTGAAGGATCATCGAGATACCCAGATGCCAGATGACCGTGTTGGGGTGCGGAGTGATCGTCTGACCGGTCGTGCGGTTGACGATGACGTGTGCCCTCGGGGGGAGGTCCTTGCGCCGCTGCGGGCGGAGCGTCGCCTCGATCCGATCATTGCGCAGGAGGCGATCGGACCGGACGTAGCCATGCACCTCGACTTCGACGATGCGGCCCTCGCCGGTCTCCAGCAGGAGCGGGATCACCGAGACTTCCGGCCCCTTCCGCAGGTCCTTGAGGGAGTGTCCTCCTCCGAAGTCCGCCGAGGCGCCCTTTCCCCTTGCCGCGTTGATCAGCATGATCGGGAGAAGGCCGACGGCGGAAAGGCCGAGCAGGGGGATGAGCACGAGCCACGACACTGGAATCGTGCGGCCGTATGCTTCCTCGACGGTGTTGACGACTCCGGAAAGGACCGTTTCCGACTTTGGCCGCGATCGCTTGGCGCGCATGATTCACCACCCCGAGTCATGTCACGATCCAACCGTACGACACGGGAGGGGTTCGTCGTGGTGAATGAATACGTGATCAAGATTCCTGCGCCGCCTGCGCCGCCTGCGCCGCCTGCGCCGCCTGCGCCGCCGGCCCGCGCCTGGCCTTCGGGCCGCAGGCCCGCGCCTGACCTTCGGGCCGCAGGCCCGCGCCTGACCTTCGGGCGGCCGGGCAGTGTCTCGACCTGGAGTGGTCATCTACCATTGCCGGTCGTGACTGACCTGCTGCCCCCGGCCGGCGTGTTTTTCGATCGGCCCACCGGAACGTACCTGCTGGCGACGCGTTCCACCAGCTACGCGGTGCGCCTGACCGAGGAGGGGGCGTGCCAGCTGTACTGGGGACCGAAGCTGACCCTGGCCGAGGTGTCGGCCCTGCCCCTGCCGGCCTGGCGCGGCGGGGAGGGAGTCGGGGAAGAGTTCCCGACCGATGGCGGGGAGCGGTTCGGCCCGGCCTCGCTCCGGGTCAGGTTCGCCGATGGCACCGAGACCGTCGAGTGGCGCGGGGTCGGCTGCGATATCGACCAGGATGACGCGGGCTGCGGCCACCTGACGATTCATCTGACCGACCGTCACTATCCGCTGGAGCTGGACCTGCACTACCGGGTGGTGTCAGACGCCGACATCATCGAACGCTGGGCCGTGCTCCGGAACACCGGCACTGAGCAGGACATTGTCGTCGAGCGCTGCGATGCAGCGGCCTGGACGATCCCGCCGAGGCGCGACTATCGCCTGAGCTACGTCGTCGGGGAGTGGGCCAGCGAGTTCCAGCTGCACCGGATCCAGGCGCCCCGGGGAGAGACCGTGCTCACCGCTCGCCGCGGGGTCACCAGGCATGAGAAGAATCCCTGGATCATGGTCGATCCCGGCGATGCGACCGAGACCAGTGGCGAGGTCTGGTCGACCGTGCTCGCCTGGGGCGGGACGTGGCAGATCACGGCGTGGCGCACCCTGACCAACCGCCTCGACCTGGTCGGAGGCGCAGGTCACGACGCCGCTGGGCGCATCCTGCGACCGGGGGAGTGCCAGACGACCCCGGTGTTCGCCGGGCTCTACGCAGCCGACGGCTTCGGCGGCACCAGCCGCCGCTGGCACGACTACATCAGGGCGACCATCCTGCCTCGGCCGGAGGAGGTCCGGCCGGTGCTGTACAACTCGTGGGAGGGTACCTGGTTTGATCTTGACGGGGAGCGGCTGAAGGCGACCGCCGCCCTCGCAGCCGAGCTGGGCGTCGAGCTGTTCGTGGTTGACGACGGCTGGTTCGGCCAGCGGCTCGATGACTCCGCCGCGCTCGGTGACTGGTGGCCGAACCCGGACCGGTTCCCGGACGGCCTCGGCCCCCTGATCGACGAGGTCCATCGCCTTGGCATGCGGTTCGGGCTGTGGGTCGAGCCAGAAATGGTCAATCCGGACAGTGACTGCTACCGGGCGCATCCGGAGTGGGCGATCCATATGCTCAACCGCCGGTCGACCCTCCAGCGCAACCAGCTGGTCCTCAACTTTGCCAGGCCGGACGTCGAGGCGTGGGCCAGCGAGTGGCTGGACCGTCTGGTCACCGAGAACGAGATCGACTTTCTGAAGTGGGACATGAACCGGTCGTTCACGGAGGCGGGCTGGCCGGGGGAGAGCGATCAGCATCGGCTGTACTTCGGGCACACCGAGGCCGTCTACCGGATCATCGACCGGTTGCGGGCCGACCATCCCAACCTGCGGATCGAGACCTGTGCCAGTGGCGGCGGTCGGGTCGACCTGGGCATCCTCCGGCGTACCGATCAGGCCTGGGCCTCTGACAACACCGATCCGGTCGATCGGATCGCCATCCAGCACGGCTTCACGCAGGTGTACCCGGCCGTGGCGATGGGGGCGTGGGCGAGTGAGAGCCCGAACCCGATCAACCAGCGGGTCACGCCGCTGCGCTTCCGTTTCCACGTCGCGATGGCCGGCGCCCTGGGGGTCAGCGGCAACCTGCCAGAGTGGTCGCCCGGCGACCGCGCGGAGGCGAGAGCGCAGATCGCGGCGTACAAGCGGATCAGGCACCTGGTCGCCCACGGCCAGCTCTACCGGCTGACCCCGCCGAGCACCCGGCGGACCACCGCCGTGCAGTACGTCGCCGCCGACGGCGGGGAGACCGTCGTGCTGGCGTGGCGGGCCACTCCCCGGCGGGGCGAGCCGGAAGCTCCGCTCCGCCTGGCCGGTCTCGTCCCCGATGCGTCCTACCAGGACGCCGAGACCGGCTCGGCCTGGGGCGGGGGAGCGCTGATGTACCACGGTCTTGAGCTAGGTTTGCCCTCTGGCGATCATGTCAGCGCTCTCCGCCATCTTCGACGGTGCTAATGATCGACCGATGGGCGATGGGTGGTCTGGAACACGCGTTCACATCCAGCCCATGCCGCCGCTGTACTGCCCGGCGGTGACTCCGGTGAGCACCTTGGTGGCGCCGCTGATGCTGCCACTGGCGTAGATGCCGCCGGTGCTGGTGCCGCTGACGCTGCCGCCGGTGTAGACGTCGTATGTTTGCCCATTGGTGATCTTGGAGGAGGAGTAGACGACCTCCTTGAAGCTCTTCGTCGCCTTGAACGACAGCAGGACTGTGCTCCCAGAGACGACATGCACGATGGTGCCGCTGGCGTAGGTGGTGCTGAAGCGTGGGGCGACCCAGCCCTGGCCGGTGTTTGGCACGGTGCTGAAGACCGCCATCGAGGTCACTCCTGCTCCCACGACGACCCCGCCGGTGAAGGTGAGGGCTCCATTGGCGTCAATGGCGCCCTCCCCGCCTCCGCGGGTGGCCGAACCGGCCGCGACGACGGTGCCACCGGCGAAGGTGAGCGCGCCGTTGGAATCAAAGCCGTCCGTTCCGCCGTCGACCAGGAGCGTGCCGCCGGTGATCTTGACGAAGGCCTTCGACGAGGTGGCGAATTCGTTCAGGCCCTCCTCGACCGCGTTGACCGCGTCATCGGTGGCGACAGCGGTCGTGGTGCCGCCGCTGATGGTCATCTGCATTGCTTCCAGCGCCTCGTAGGACTTGGGCACGGTGATGGTGCCGCCGGAGATGTTCAGCGTGTTCTCGCCATGGATGCCGTCGTCGGCGGCGGAGACGGAGATGGTGCCGCCGGTGATGGTGATGATGCCCTTGCCGGCCTCGGTCTCGTTCGACTTCAGCCCGTCGCCTCCGGTCGAGGTGGCGGTGATGGTGCCCCCGTTGATGGTCAGCGAGTCCTTCCCCCGGATCGCGTCGTCCACTGCGGTCACGGTGATCGTGCCGGACTGGATGATCAGGTCGTCCTTGCTGACGATGCCGTCCTGGTGGTTGCCGCGCACGGTCAGCGATCCGGTCCCGCCGATGGTCAGGTCGGCGGTGCTGAACAGGGTCGAGTCCGGCTCGTCGGCATTGGCGTAGGTCGACGCGTCAGTGAGGCTGTTGCTGGTACCCGAGGCGAGCGTGATCGTGACCGCGCTGGCGTTGGCGACCTGGAGCGATGACGTCGTTGAGCTGGTGATCGAGGCGCCACTGAGGATGATCTCGACGGTGCCGGTCGTGGCGGTGTCCACCTTGAGGTAGCCGCTGGTCAGCGTTCCGCTGACCTGGTAGGCCCCTGGGGCCGTGATGGTGACGGCGCTTCCAGAGACGGTGACGTTGCTGCCGGAGACCGTCGCGCTGGACCCGGTGAGGGTGATCGTCGCGGTCGTCGCCGCGGCTGCTGGGGCGGCGAGCGTGCCTGCCACCAGGGCTGCCGCGAGCGTCACTGCGGTGACGGTTCGATGGGCGCGGATGTTCATGGGGATGGTGCCCTCCAATCGTGGTGGCCGGCGTCCGTGGGTCTGGACGCTGGCTGGACCCTGGCACACCGATCAACGGCGGATATGCAAGAAACGATCCGCCGGTGAAGTACCAAAATAAATTGACTGCAAACTATATGTATGGAGGGTAGTGCGCCAGTCACCGGCCGCAAATATCCTGAATCATCCCCACGAAGAGGCCAGAACTACCAGGAAACCTCGATGGAACATTGAGCTTGCGATTCGAGGTCACTCCTTGGTGAGCCAGCGGCGTTTCGGCGGGCGTACCTCAACCCCGCCAAAGAGGATCAGGCACGCGACCTCGATGACCGGCGCTCCCGGGCGGGGAGCGTCACGGAGCTTCGTGTCCTTCCCCCCGAAGATCGCTGCGCCGGACAGTCGGACTTCGACGCCTTCCGGAACGAACAGGGTCACCCCACCGAAGATCACTGTCGCCTCGACCCGGGTCACTGGATGCTGGATCTGGGCATCCTCGAAATGCAGCTCGCAGCCCCCGAAGATAGTCCTGACCTCGACCTTGGCCGGGACGATCCAGTGGCCCTTGCGGGAATCCTCGCCGAAGATCGCAAGCAGCCGCTCGGTGCGGTCGGCGGCGGCAGCGGGACGGGGCGTCCATACCTGGGCCTCGCCGGCCGGAGTGGCCCAGATCGGCTGCGCCTGGCCCTGGCCCACGGGGAGATCCCGCAGCAGCGGGACGAGCTCGCCCCGGGTCCGCGCGGCATAGGCCTGCTCCACCCGATCGGTGTACTCGTCGAGGGTCAGCCGCCCCTCGCCCGCGGCCTGCCCGAGCACCGCGACGACCTGCTCCCGCTCGCTGTCGGAGACGCGGATGTCGTCTGGGCGCAACTCCTTCGGAGGGGTCGCCCGCTGGATGGGGTCGTCGTCGCCGTCCGGGCGTCGTTCCAGGTCCACGTGAGGATGATAGTGCCACAGGGCCACTGATCGGGGTTGATAGTCGTGGATCGGGTGGAGTCGAACGCCGGCTCATGCTGGCGAGACCCACGAGGCGGGCCCCCGGGGCGCCAAAGAAAGAATTAAGGCAGGTGGCTGGCTTTGTTCAGGTTCTGTAATTGACGGTGAGAGCGCTCTCCCCATACCGTCAACGCTGGTTGGGATTTTTCTTGATCGATGCGTGGTGCGGTGGTGCTCGTGCGGCGCGTGTCGTCCCCCCCGGAAGGAGAACTGGTGTGAGCGTCCTCTCACTCCGAGGCCGGGCCCGTGGTCCGGTCTGGATCGCCGTCGCGGCCGTCGCCCTAGCGGCGACCGGCCTCGCCGTGACGGCCCTGCGGCACAGCCCGGACGCCTCTGCGGCGGTCGGCGGTCTGGTCTGGGCCGACGACTTCAACGGCGCAGCCGGCAGTGCCGTCGACAGTAGCAAGTGGAACTACGACACCGGGGGCGGCGGCTGGGGCAACCAGGAGCTGGAGTACTACACCAGCGGGAACGCCAACGCCGCGCTCGACGGGAACGGCAACCTGGTCATCACCGCGCGCAAGGAGACCCCGGCCGGTTCCTCCTGCTGGTACGGCACCTGCCAGTACACCTCGGCCCGCCTGCTGACCTCGGGCAAGTTCACCAAGCAGTACGGGCGCATGGAGGCCCGGATGAAACTGCCGAAGGGGCAGGGCATCTGGCCGGCGTTCTGGGCTCTTGGCGACAACCTCGGCTCTGTCGGCTGGCCGAACAGCGGCGAGATCGACATCATGGAGAACGTCGGCAAGGAACCCGGCACGGTCCACGGGAGCCTGCACGGCCCGGGATACTCCGGGGGGAATCCGCTGACCGGCAGTTACACCCTGCCGAACGGTCAGGCCTTCGGCGACGGCTTCCACACCTTCGCCGTGGACTGGGCCCCAGATTCCATCACCTGGTACGTCGACGGGATCCAGTACTCCAGGCACGTTCCCGCCGACGCGGGGAGCAACACCTGGGTGTTCGGTCACCCGTTCTTCCTGATCCTGAATGTCGCCGTCGGCGGCACCTGGCCGGGCTCGCCGGACGCCACCTCGACGTTCCCGCAGCAGATGGTCGTTGACTACGTGCATGTCTACGAGTACACGAGCGGGGGCGCCGTCAGCGGAGCGACCGGCCGCATCACGGGTATCGGCGGCAAGTGCGTCGACGTCGCCGCGGCGAGCACGGCCAACGGCACGGCGATCCAGCTGTACGACTGCAACGGGACAAACGCGCAACAGTGGACGATCGCCAGCGACGGTTCCATCCGGGCCCTCGGCAAGTGCATGGATGTCACCAGCGGATCGACGGCCAACGGTGCCCTGGTGCAGCTGTACGACTGCAATGGCACCGGAGCCCAGCAATGGGCGGTCTCCGCAGCGGGCGACATCGTGAACATTCAGGCCAACAAGTGCCTCGATGCGAAGGATGTCAGCTCTGCCAACGGCACGCGCTTGCAGATCTGGGAGTGCTCCGGCGGGACGAACCAGAAGTGGACCGTCCCGACTGCCTGATCGGGAGGGCCGTATCGGCGGGCGGCTGGCTGGCGATTCACCAGCCGGCCGCCTGATGTGGTAGATGTTGACGATCATATTCCGGGCTGAGGCAGTTCGGGGAGACCAGCAACAGGGCGGGGAGCGGGAGCATGAACCGGCGCCGACCGACGTTGGAGCAGGTGGCACAGCACGCTGGGGTGTCCAGGGCCACGGTCTCCCGGGTGGTCAACGGCTCGCCGACCGTCGCGGCGGGAATCCGCGAGCTCGTCCTCCGATCAGTGCGCGAACTGGGATATGTCCCGAACCAGGCGGCCAGAAGCCTGGTCACCCAGAAGGCGAACTCGTTCGCCCTGGTCCTTCCGGAGCCGTCGACCAGGGTGTTTTCCGAGGACCAGTTCTTTCCGGCGCTCATCCGCGGGGTCAGCCAGGAACTTGAGATCGTCGAGTGCCAGCTGGTGCTCATGATGGCCAGCTCTGCGGCCAGCTCTGCCAGGATCGCCCAGTACGTGCTGGCCGGTCACGTCGACGGGGTGATGCTCGCCTCGATCCACGGGCCGGATCCGCTGCCGAAGGACCTCGCGAGTACCGGCGTCCCGGTGGTCACCAATGGCCGTTCCCTGGGGGCGTCTCCGGTGCCGTACGTCGATGTCGATTCGACCGGCGGTGCGGCCACGGCGGTGCGGTACCTCATCGAGCGCGGCAGGAAGCACATCGCGACCATCGCCGGACCTCCCGACATGGTTGCGGGCATCGACCGTCTCGCCGGGTACAACACCGCGATCGTCGCGGCTCGCCAGCGGCCCATCATCGCCTTCGGCGACTTCACCAGGGAGTCCGGCGAGGCCGCGATGCGCCAGCTGCTGGAGGAGGAGCCGAACCTCGACGCGGTGTTCGCCGCTTCGGATCTCATGGCCCACGGAGCGGTCAGCACCCTGCGCAAGGCCGGCTGCCGGGTACCGGAGGACGTCGCGGTGATCGGATTCGACGACGTCGATCTGGCCCGGTATGTCGAGCCGCCGCTGACGACGGTGCGCCAACCCATTTTCGACCTGGGGCGGGTGCTGGCGCGCCAGCTGGTCGCCATGGCCGCTGGGACGCCCGTCGAGCCGTCCGTCATCCTCCCGACGGAGCTGGTGGTCCGGGACTCCGCGTAGCCCGGACCCCGCGCGGCCAGGACCGGCGCAGGCCGGACCCCGCGCGGCCAGGCCTGGACCTCGACCCTGCCCCCTGCCCCCTGCCCCCGGCCCTGACCGGCTGGTCAGGTCGCCAGCCGGTGAGCGAGGGCCGTGTTGCGGCGGCCGGCGCTGACCGTGCGGACCGCCGCAGCGAGCGCTCTGCGCGAGCCGACCAGCACCACGAGCTTCTTGGCTCTGGTGATGGCCGTGTACAGCAGGTTTCGTTGGAGCATCATCCAGGCACTGGTCGTCAGCGGGATGACCACCGCGGGGTATTCCGACCCCTGGGAGCGGTGGATCGTGATGGCGTAGGCGTGCGCGAGCTCATCAAGCTCATCAAAGTCGTACTCGATCGACTCGTCCTCGTCGGTCCTGACCGTGAGCGATTGCTCCTCGATGGACAGTTCCGTGATGATGCCGACCGTGCCGTTGAAGACCCCTGCGGTGCCCTTCTCGTAGTTGTTTCTGATCTGCGTCACCTTGTCGCCGATCCGGAACACCCGCCCACCGGCCCTGCGCTCCGGCCTGCCCTCCGCGCCCGGGGTCAGCTGCTGCTGGAGCAGGGTGTTGAGGACCCCCGCCCCGGCCGGTCCACGATGCATCGGGGTGAGCACCTGGATGTCCCGGCGCGGGTGCAGACCGAATTTCTGCGGGATCCTGCGGCAGGCGACATCGACGGTCAGGGCAGCGGTCGCCTCGGGCTCATCACAGGGGAAGAGGAAGAAATCGGTCAAACCAGTGGTGACTGGAGGCTTTCCGGCATTGATCCGGTGGGCGTTCGTGATGACTCCAGAGCCGCTGGCCTGCCGGAAGATCTGGGTCAGCCGGACCCGGGGGATGGCCTCGGCGGCGAGGAGGTCCCGGAGCACCTCGCCGGCACCAACCGAGGGCAGCTGGTCGACGTCGCCGACCAGCAGCAGGTGCGCTCCTGGTGGGACCGCCTTAACCAGCTTGTTCGCCAGGATGAGGTCGAGCATGGACGCCTCGTC
>JAFGOK010000764.1 GCA_016926535.1 Micromonosporaceae bacterium
ACGCCGGTGCCGGAGGCGCCGCCCAGAGCGTTGAGCGACCGGTACGGCAGGAACTCTGCGATCCCAGCCCGGTCGAGGTCACCGATCATGCTCTCAGTCAGCTCCTGGAGCGCCAGCACGTCGATCCTCTCCTGGCGAATCCGGTCAACCAGCGCGGATGCGCTGGCCTTGCCCAGGTAGACGTTGTGGGTCATGACCCTCAGGGTGGGTCGGCTCGACGTCGTCAGGGACTCGCTGCTGGAGGGAATCGCTCTCGGCGCGACACAGGCGATGAGAGCGGCGAAAGCCACTGCCGCAACCCCCGCCGGAATCCACCGCCGGAGGCAGAGTCCGACGATGAGCGGAACGATCGAAGCAGCGGCGACATATGGGGTGAAGGAGACGAGTTGGACAGGATAGGTGCTCCGCTCCAACCCGAACGTCCTTGCCACCGCCCAGGTGGCCATCAGGACTGATGGCACCCAGACCAGCAGGCCGAGCAGCGTCCGGCGCATCCTGCCCGGACCCGGGCCCGGACCCGGGCGTTCGGCGGCTCCGGCGCCGGCCGGGTCGGCCTCGCAGGTACTGCCGTCCGACCCGAACACCGGCATCGCGGCCATGAGTGCCTCCTCCAGTACCGGCATTGTCGGCCGGCCTCATCGTGGGTGGAGCGGTTCGGTCATGCGGTGTTCGCCCGCGGCCCGGCCATCGTCACACGCCGGGGCAGGTTCCTCTGTTGTCCTCGGGCGAAGGCCGCTGAGCCGGTCGGCTAGGTTGTGGCCATGCGGATCGCGCGTTTCGTTCACAGTGCTGGGATGTCCTTCGGGGTCGTGGAGGGCGAAACCGGGGCAGGGGAGACGGCCCTGACCGTCGCGGAGATCTCTGGGCACCCGTTCGGTGAGATCCAGTTTACCGGCCAGCGGTGGGCGCTGGCGGACGTGCGCCTGCTGTCACCCATCCTGCCGAGCAAGGTGGTGTGTGTTGGCCGGAACTACGCGGACCATGCTGCAGAAGTCGGCGACGCGCCCCCGCCGGAGCCGCTGCTCTTCCTGAAGCCAACGACGTCGGTCATCGGGCACGGTGACCTGATCAGGAGGCCACCTCAGTCACAGCGTGTTGATCATGAGGCGGAGCTCGCTGTTGTCATCGGAACTCCGGGAGCCCGTCGGGTTGACCATCGTGGCGCCGCAAAGGCGATCTTTGGATACACCTGCGCGAATGATGTGACCGCTCGTGATCTCCAGCAGCTCGATGGCCAGTGGACCAGGGCAAAGAGCTTCGATTCGTTCTGCCCGCTGGGCCCGTGGATCGTCACCGGGGTCGATATGACCGATGTGGAGGTTCGCTGCGAGGTGGGCGAAGAGGTGCGCCAGCTCGCCCGGACCAAGGACATGATTTTCGACGTGCCGACCATCATCTCGTACATCTCGCACGTCATGACCCTGCTTCCCGGCGATGTGGTGCTGACCGGAACCCCGGGCGGTATCGGCCCGCTCGCGGACGGGGAGACGGTCACCGTGACCATCGAGGGGATCGGTTCGCTCGTCAACCGGGTCGTCTCGCTGGCGTAACGGCCGGACCTGAACTGGGGTGACGCGCCAGAGGGCAAATCGATTTGGTGTGAGGACTTCGACTCAGGTAGAGTCCGTCTCCGGTGCGGCAAGCACCAGTGGGGTATGGGGTAATTGGCAGCCCAACGGATTCTGGTTCCGTTAGTCTAGGTTCGAGTCCTGGTACCCCAGCGATCGTTGGCCCGCGTCGCGCTGTATGATCGACAGCGTTGACAGTGCCAGCGGGCGCTGAAGTGTTGATGTAGTTGGCAGTAGTGCAGCTTGGCCCCGTCGTCTAGTGGCCTAGGACACCGCCCTCTCAAGGCGGCGGCGGCGGTTCGAATCCGCTCGGGGCTACCACTGCTCAGGCCCAGCTCACAGGGTATGTCCCTGGAGAGCTGGGCCTGAGCTTTTTGCGGATTTTGACTACGCAGTCAGCGAATCGTCGTCAGGATCATCGAAGACACCCCGAACGCGGCTCTCGTAGTCGCCTGGTGCGTGGGTGTAGAGGTTGAGCGTCGTTCCACACTCCAGCGTCTCCTGATGATCATCACGTAGCATGGTGGCAGATGGCGTCGCCACAGGAGGCACCTCATGGTTCGGACCCTGACAGCGGCAGTGCACCAGGAAGAAGAGTGGTACATCGCCCGCTGCCTGGAGCTTGATGTCGCCAGTCAGGGCGAGTCGCTGCAGCAGGCGTTGGCGAACCTCCGCGAGGCGGTTGAGGCGTACCTGGAGGAGGTATCCCAGCCGATCATCGAGGCCACACCGTTGGTGACGGCCTTCCAGATCACAGCAGCCGCATGAGCCCCGCGCTGGCTGACCTGCCCTTCAGAAGGGTCGTCGAGGCACTCACCACTGCCGGATTCGTTCACGTACGCACCAAAGGCAGTCATGAGGTGTATCGAAGCCAGGACGGCAAGGTCGTCGTGGTCCCTCACCACACCACCGTCAAGCGAGGGACGCTCGCGTCGATCCTTCGGCAGGCTGGGCTCAGCGCGGCCGAGTTCCAACAGTTGTTTCGGTAGGAGGCAACGATCCGTAATCGGTACCGCGAAGCCTCACAACGTGACTGGCGGCATGTGCGGTAGTCAGGTCCCGTCGCTGGTAGCGGACCCGGTCGCTCCTACCTGCCCGTGTAGTGGTAGCGGCAGGACAGGATCTCCAGTTGGCCATCGTCAGTGACAACGCGGTACACCAGTCGGTGTTCGTCGTTGATGCGTCGGGACGCCCAACCGGACAGGTCGCCTTTGAGGAGTTCAGGCTTGCCGATGCCCCCGTCGCCGCCACGCTGGAT